>JABDJU010000211.1 GCA_013003325.1 Acidimicrobiales bacterium | reverse complement strand
CGCCGGGTCTGTGATCGTCGTGATCGCCGGCGCGTTGCTGAGCGGCACCGGCTACACCTGGATCGATCCTGCTGCGTCGCTGCTGGTCAACGTGCTTGTGCTCCATGGCACGTGGAACCTATTGCGGACCGCCGGTGGGCAGCTGCTCGACCGATCACCGATCGGCGCCGACACCGATCGGATCGGCGACGTGATCCGTTCGGTGGACCACGTGAACGACGTCCACCACGTTCACACCAGGTCGATCGGCCCCGGTGTTTCGAGCGTCACCGCCCATGTGGAGATCGACGGGTCGGTGAGCCTCCACGACGCTCAGGAGGCGATGGTCATCGTGCGCTCACAGTTGGCCGAACGTCTCGGTGTCGCCCACGCCACGATTCAGATGGAATGCCACCGGTGCGAGGACGCCAGTCACTGAGGTTTCCCTGGTCAGCGTGCCCTACGCTGGCGCGGTGACTTCGCCGACCTCCGCTGCCACCGCCACCGCCGTGCCGATTCTCGAGATCGGCAGGTTCTGGATGCTCGATGAGGCAACCCTCGAACGGGGCGCCGAGCTCGGCATGAACCAACCTCAGAGCTTCTGGATCAACGGTCGGGCCGGGGTGCTCGGTGAGGTGCACCCCGATGTCGTGGCCAGCGCGGTTGCCTTTGTTGCTCCGTCCCGCATCGCCGAGCTGTGGCTAGGGGCCGTGCATGAGGGGTTGACCCCCGGCCAACGGGCCATCGAGTACGCAGCTGCCGCTGGACGCTGGGCCGATCGTGTTTTCGCCGACGTTCCTGCCGATGACCTCGAGCGTGTTACCGCGCTGGCCGCCCAGCTCGCACTGTCCGCTGACCCGAGCTTGGGAGTGTTGTTCGCTGGCTGGCGTCAGATCATGCTGCCACCCACCCCGGCCGGTGCCGCTGCGGTAGCGCTCAATGTGCTGCGGGAGCTGCGCGGCGCTGCCCACATCATCGCCGTGCATGCCGTCGGCTTGGGCCCCCACGCCGCCATCGTGTCGACCGACCATCCCGTACGGGGTGGGGTTCCCGGCGCCGAACGATTCGGATGGGGAGAGCCTCACCCGGTTCCCGACCCCGAGAAGCGTTCGAACGCCGAGATGCTGACGACGCTGATTACATCCCACTGCTACGACTCCCTCACCGAAGCCGAACGGGGGGAGTTAGTCGAGCTGATCGAGCGCCTCAGGGGGATGTGCTGAGAGTTACTTTGGCGGCATCCGGATGCCACCATCGACGCGGATCGTCTCGCCGTTCATATAGGGGTTGGTGATGAGGTCCATGACCATGAAGGCGAGTTCTTCGCCGGTTCCCAGCCGCTTGGGGAACAGAACCGACTGACCCAGGTGAGCCTTGAACTGCTCGCTCTGTTCGCCCTCACCGTAGATCGGTGTGTCGATCAAGCCCGGGGCCACGGTGTTCACCCGGATGCCGACCGCCGAGAGATCCCGGGCGATGGGCAGCGTCATACCGACCACACCGCCCTTGGATGCGGAGTAGGCACACTGGCCGATCTGGCCGTCGAAGGCTGCAGCGGACGCCATGTTCACGATCGCCCCTCGCGAACCGTCGTCGTCGAGGGGTTCGGTTGTAGCCATCGCCGCAGCGCTCTTGCTGAGCATGTTGAAGCTGCCCACCAGGTTTATGTTCACGACCATGGCGAACTTCGACAGGTCCATCGGTGCGTTGTTACGGTCGATCGTCCGGGCCGCCCAGCCGATTCCGGCCGAGTTCACCAGCGCCCGCAGCGGACCCATCTCCGATGCCGCTGCCACGGAGGTGTTGGCATCTTCCTCGCTGGTGACATCACACTTCACGAATAGCCCGCCGATCTCGGAGGCGACCGCAGAACCCTTTTCCTCGTTCAGATCAGCGATGACCACACGCGACCCCGCTGCAGCCAGCTGTCGGGCGCTCGCTTCACCGATGCCGGAGGCGCCCCCGGTCACAATCGAAGAGCTTCCCTCGAGGTTGATTCTTGGCATGTCGCTTCCTTTCAGACCGTGTCGTGGCTCGGTTGACCGAAGAACCGTACCGCTTGGGTTGGGTCGGCACCTACGTGCGCTCGGCATCGGATCGCCTAGGCTCGGCCCTCATGACGTTGGTGGAACCGAGCCGGGGGCTGGTCGAGTTGTTCTATCGAGCAGACGTGTTGAACGCCCACATCGACGAGCTCGAACAGCGAGGAGCGAGCACGGTTCGAGTCGATGGCGGCTCGTGGAACAAGGAAGCGGCACTTGAAGATCTGAGGGTCGCTCTCGACTTCCCCGACCACTACGGGTCCAATCTCGATGCGCTCTCTGACTGCATGTTCGACGTTGTGGCGGGCGAGTGTGGGTTCCAAGGCTCCTCGGGCACGCGGCTACTCGCGTTGTACCAGTTCGACTCCCTGGCCAGAGCCGACCAATGGTTCGCACACCAGCTGGTCGATGTGCTCTACGAGGCTGCGGTGATGGCGCTGAAACTGGGGAAGCCGTTCTTGGTGATGCTGCAATCCGACGATCCCGACCTCAGTATCGGGCCGGTCGGAACCACCCACATCGGCTGGAACCGAACCGAGTGGGCCCGGTCGTCCCGGGCCTGAACTGGTCGTCACACCAATTCCCGAACCACCCAGAAGGCGATCATCCCAGCTACCAGCGTGGCCACGAGGCTCTTCCAGCGGGCATGGACCGACGCTGATACGGCGAGACCGGCCAGCTCGGCCGCCGAGACGCCGCGGTTGGCTTCTTCCGGGTCGGCGACGAAGGTGACCACAAGGGCCGCCAACACCGCAGGTCCGACATAGCGAAGCGCCCGAAGAACCCTGTCGGGAAGATCCCTGCCAGAGAGGAGCAGAATCATCCCGGCCCTGCTCAGATAGGTGCCCACTGCAACGATGGCTACCAGCAGAACCGATTCGGCAACGCTCATCCCGTCCGCCGGCCCTCGACGGCATAACCCGCTGCCACACCGATCATCGCACCGCACAAGAGGCCCGAGCGGTTGGGTAGGTCGAGGAGCAAGATCGTGGCCAGGGCGGCTACCGCGGCAGCGACGAGGGTGGCGCGATCGATCACCATCGCCACCACGATCCCGGTGAACATCAGCGCCGGGGCGACACCGAGGCCGAGGCTTTCGGGTACCGCCGCTCCGAACAACACACCCAGCGCCGTCACCACCTGCCAGGTGGGGAAGAAGAGCGCGCCACAGGTCAAGTAGTAGCGACGGAAGTCGGCCGGATCTCCCGATCGGCTGATTCCGAGGGCGAAGACCTGATCGACCAAGACGAACGGAGCGATCGCTCGGAACCAGAGCGGTTGACGGGCCATCACCGGCGCGAGCGCGGCGGAGTACATCACGTGCCGAGCATTGATGACCAGCGCGGTCAGCACCACCGTGACTACCGACGCAGTACCGGCAAGAGTGACCAGTGCCAGCTGGGCGGCGCCGGCGAAGACGACCACCGACGTCGAGAAACCGACGCCGACCGGCATCAGCGAATCGCTGATCTCGACGCCGAGCACAAAACCGAACGGAACCGCCGGGATCAGAAGCGGCAGCGAATCGCGAACCGCATCCTGATGAAGCTTGAACCGAGCCTGCCGACGGTCTCTAGAAGTTGTCGATGAGGGCATTGAGTGTGGCGCTAGGCCTCATCGCGGTGACGGCGAGGGATTCGTCGGGCTGGTAGTAGCCGCCGATGTCCATCGGCTGTCCCTGCACATCGTTCAGCTCGTGAACAATGGTCTCTTCGTTGGCGGCCAGCGCATCGGCCAGCGGCCGGAAGCGTTCGGCGAGACCGAGGTCGTCGGTCTGCTCGGCCAGGGCCTGGGCCCAGTACCGAGCGAGATAGAAGTGGCTGCCCCGATTGTCGAGCTCGTTGACCTTTCGGGAGGGTGAGTTTCCGTTGAGCAGGACTCTTTCGGTGGCGGTGTCGAGGGCTCCTCCGAGGATGCGGGCGGCATCGATACCGGCTGCATCGGCAAGGTGCTCCAGCGATACGGCGAGGGCCAGGAACTCGCCGAGAGAGTCCCATCGCAGGTGGTTCTCCTTCTCGAACTGTTGCACGTGCTTGGGCGCCGAACCGCCGGCACCGGTTTCGAAGAGCCCTCCACCGTTCATGAGAGGAACGATCGAGAGCATCTTGGCGCTGGTTCCCAGCTCGAGGATCGGAAAGAGATCGGTGAGATAGTCGCGCAGCACGTTGCCGGTGGCCGAGATCGTGTTCTCGCCCACCTTGGTGCGGGCCAACGTAAAGGCGGTGGCGTCGGCCACGTTCATGATTTCGATCTGCAGACCGTCGGTGTCGTGGTCGGCGAGATAGGCGTTCACCTTGCCGATGAGCTCGGCATCGTGGGCCCGATCTTGGTCGAGCCAGAACACCACCGGCCAGCCGGTGGCCCGAGCGCGTGAGACGGCCAGCTTCACCCAGTCTTGGACCGGAAGATCCTTGACCTGGCACATCCGCCAGATGTCACCCGCCTCGACCGCGTGCTGCATGACCACGTTGTCGTCGTCGCCGATGACCCGTACGACCCCGTCGGCCGGTATCTCAAAGGTCTTGTCGTGGGAGCCGTACTCCTCGGCCTTCTGGGCCATGAGACCGACGTTCGGCACCGTTCCCATGGTGGTCGGGTCGAAGGCGCCGTTCTCTTTGCAGAAGTCGATCGTGGTCGAATACAGAGCGGCATAGGAGCTGTCGGGTATGACCGCTTTGGTGTCCTGCTGTTCGCCGTCGGCGTTCCACATCTGGCCCGATGTCCTGATCATGGCGGGCATGGAAGCGTCGATGATCACATCACTGGGCACGTGCAAGTTGGTTATTCCCCGATCCGAATCGACCATTGCCAGGGGAGGTCCGTCGTCGAGCGCCTGCGCGATCGCCGTCTCGATCTCGGCTTTGGTCTGACCGTCCAGTTCGTCGAGGGCCTGCAACACGTTGCCGAGTCCGTTGTTGGGCTCGGCTCCGGCCGACTCCAGCTCGTCGCCGAAACGGGCAAAGACGTCGGCCAGGAATGATTCGACCGCGTGTCCGAAAATGATGGGATCGGACACCTTCATCATCGTGGCTTTCATGTGGAGCGAGAACAGGACCCCGTGCGACTTCGCATCTGCGATCTGTTTGGTCAGGAATGATCGAAGGGCTTTGACGCTCATGAACGTGCCATCAACAATCTCGCCCTTCAGCACGGGCACCGATTCCTTGAGCACTGTCAAGGCTCCGTCGGGGCCGATGTGTTCGATACGCAGCTCCTGGTCGCGTTCGATCGTGACCGACTGTTCGTTCGACGCGAAATCGTTCTCTCCCATGGTGGCAACGTGGGTCTGGGAGTCTGCGCTCCACCGGCCCATCCGGTGGGGGTTCGCCCGGGCATAGGCCTTCACGGCGCCGGGGGCTCGGCGGTCACTGTTGCCCTCCCGCAGAACCGGGTTGACGGCGCTGCCCTTGACCCGGTCATAACGAGCCCGGATGTCGACCTCGACATCGTTTTCGGGCTCGTCTGGAAACTCGGGAAGGGAGTACCCCTTAGCCTGTAGCTCGGCGATGGCGGCCTTGAGCTGTGGGACCGAGGCGCTGATGTTGGGTAGCTTGATGATGTTGGCCTCTGGCGTCGTCGCCATCCGGCCCAGTTCGGCCAGTGCATCGTGGATTTGCTGTTCTGGGGTGAGGAAGTCGTTGAAGTTGGCGAGGATCCGTCCGGCCAGCGATATGTCGCGGGTCTCGATGGCGACGCCGGCGGCCTTGGCGAACGACTTGACGATGGGCAGTAATGAGCGAGTGGCAAGCGCCGGAGCCTCATCGGTATGGGTGTAGATGATCGTGGAAGGTGAGGTGTCAGTCATCGTCGACCAGCGTACCGGCGGCGGTCTGCACACCTTGGGTGGGTCCTGGCGGGCGGCGACACCAAGCGGTACCGTTTCAGCACTTCAGCCAACGTCGTCAGGGACACGACCTAACTCCCGAGGTGTCGTCATGTTGCGCCAAGCCGAAGCCCCCGACTTCTATGACTACCCACCCTGCCCGCTCCGAGCGGTCACCGTCGATGGCAACACCGTGATCCTCCGGTGGGGCGACCACAAGGGTCATCTCAGCGCCACCTGGCTGCGGGAAAACACGGTCGGACACGGGGTAGATCCCGTCACCAGAGAGGGGATTGCCGATCCGGCCGAACTCCGCCGCCACAGGGTGACAAAGCTCGAGGTTGTCGATGGCGACCTCGAGGTCCGGTGGGACGATGGCTTGACCTACCGCTTCCCATCGGGTTGGCTCCATTCGTTTGTCGCCGGCGACCAGCTCACCGATGCCGGGCTGCCTGACCCGATTCCATGGGTCACGACTGCAGCACCAGATCACATGGAGGGTGAACGCCGGACCGATCTCCCCACCTTCGTGTGGCCCACCACGCCCAGCGGTACCGAGCTGCTGGCGCTGCTCACCCAGCTCATGGCCTTCGGTGCCATCCGGTTGACCGACGGGCCCGTCGATCACGATGCGCTGGAGGGCTTCGTGCGACGGATCGCCCACCTGCGAGACACCAACTTTGGGCACGTCTGGGATGTCGTGGCCAAGGTCGATCCCGACAGCACCGCCTACACCGGTCGCTCCCTGGTGCCCCACACCGACCTCCCGTCCCGTGAGAATCCACCCGGCTTCCAAGCGCTTCATTGCGTGGAGAACAGTTGCGTCGGCGGGCTCAATCAGATCTCCGATGCGCTCGCCATCGTGGGCTACCTTGCCGATCACGAACCCGAGATCCACGACGCGCTCACCACGCTCAACTGGATCTTCCAGAGCAAAGGCAAGGACATCGACCATCGTTGGCGTGGCCCCATCGTCGATGTCGGCTCCGACGGCAGCCTTGTGATCCGGGGATTCAGCCCGGTGCGGGCCTATCCAGACATGGATCCGGAAGATGTCGACCGCAGCTACGACGCCATCGCCCGCTTCCATGAGCTCGGTGCCGACCCGGCCTTTCAGATCGAATCGTCGTTCCAGCCCGGAGATGCGGTGATCTTCGACAACCGCCGCATGTTGCACGCCCGTTCCGCCTACGACCCGACCGCCGGAACCCGTCACCTCCGAGGCTGCTATTTCGAACTCGACGACGTGCGGTCCACCATGCGGGTGCTGACCCGCACGCTGCGACGCTGAGACGACTCAGAGCAGCGTCCGCTCCAACAGATCGTCGGTGTCGACTCCGTAGCTGAGGTTGGGGGAGATCCGACCGTCGATATTCAAGACCGACCCGAGCAGCGGGCCGAGGTCGGAATAGGCAGCATGCTCAGCAGCCATCACATCGGCAAAGACTCGAACCCCTGTCTGAGACGGGTTGATATCGAGGGTCATCAGCATGGCCAACAGTCGGGTATGAGCTCTGGCGAGTTCCATCGGGGCACCCACCACGGTGTTGACGACCATCGACGGGTGAGGCGGAACCAAGAGATCGGTGGTGTGCAGAATGCGGCCGTCGTCGAGCTCGGTCATGAGGGCGAGCGACCCGGTGACCTGGCTGACCGCGGCCAGCACCACTCCCGAAGGGGAGTGAAAGAGGTCGAAGACCGGTGAGGGCGCGGCCTCCGGGTCGTGAACCGTGATCGTCCGGGTCAACTTCCAGCCGGTCAAGGCGTCCGAGACCCCCGCCGACGGGTAAGGAGATCTTGCGTCCAGGTCGTAGTTGTCGGGGTCGAAGTTGGGAACGTGCAGAGGCTCGAACGAATACGGCGATTGGATATAGCCGGCCAGAAAGCGGTAGGACAGCGGGTTGGTCGTCACCGCAACCGCAAGCCGGGTCAATGCGAAGATCTGGCCGAGAACAAAGGCCCACGGCAGCGCCGCGATCGGCTCGAGCCCCGACCTCAGCGTGATGAACGTGTAGCTAGATAGCGTGCCGATGACGGACGTGACAACGATGCTCACGATCAGTGATTCGCCCAGATAGGCCCGTATCCACCGCAGACTCCGACTCACGAGCATGTCTATCGTCACGAAGGCTGGTCCACCTGAGAACCGCGGCGGACTCTCGGACCTCGGGATCCGATTGTTCCGGGTGCAGGTCGAGCGGCGAGAATGGTCCAATGACAGGCCAGTCGATCACCGTCTCGGGCCTCACCTTCGAGGCACGGCTCTACGACTTCTTGGTCGAAGAGGCGCTGCCGGGCACCGGGCTCGATTCTGACGCATTCTTCGACTCGTTGGCCGAGCTCGTCGAGCGGTTCACTCGCCGAAATCGAGAACTGCTCGAGGAACGGGCGAAGTTTCAGACGCTCATCGACCGATGGCACAGAGACCGGGCCGAGCAGCCACACGATGTCGAGGAGTATCGACGCTTCCTAGAGGTCATTGGCTACCTCCTCCCGGCTCAGCCCTCGGTTCAGATCGAGACCACCGACGTCGACCCTGAAATCGCCGAAGTCGCCGGCCCCCAACTGGTCGTGCCGGTGATGAATGCCCGATATGCCATCAATGCGGCAAACGCTCGCTGGGGTTCGCTGTACGACGCGTTGTACGGCACCGATGCCCTTGGCGACCCTCCCGTTGCGGGGCCCTACGACCCCGGGCGCGGCGGCCGGGTCATCGCCTGGGCGAAGTCGTTCCTCGACGATGTCGTGCCGCTCGATGGGCTGTCCCATCGAGACGTCGCCTCCTACGCAGCGGTCGATGGAGAGTTGACCGCCACTTCCGAGGACGGTTCGGCCCCGCTTCGCCAGCCCCAACAGTTCGCTGGCTTTCGGGGTGATCCAGGCCGGCCCAGCGCGGTGTTGCTACGCAATCACGGGCTCGGCATCGAGCTGCGGATCGACCGCGAAAGCGACGTAGGCGCCTCCGATCGGGCCGGCGTGGCCGACGTGTTTCTCGAAGCAGCGGTCACCACGATCGTGGATTGCGAGGACTCGGTGGCGGCGGTCGACGGCGAGGACAAGGCGCTGGCCTACCGCAATTGGCTCGGCCTGTTGCGGGGCGACCTCACCGAACAGGTGACCAAGGACGGGCGCACTTTCACCCGGGCCCTGGCGCCCGATCGCGAGTTCACCCGCCCCGACGGCGCGGGCTCATTCTCAGTACCCGGCCGGAGCGTGATGCTGGTCCGCAACGTGGGGCACCTGATGACAACGCCGGCGGTCCGCACCGCCGATGGCGCCGAGGTCTTTGAGGGTCTCCTCGACGCAATGATCACCACGCTGTGTGCCCTCCACGACCTGGGCGGTGAACGCCACAATTCCAAAGCGGGCAGTGTGTATGTGGTGAAGCCAAAGATGCACGGGCCGGATGAGGTGGCCTTCGCCGACGACACGTTTGCATTTGTGGAGCGTTCGCTGGGACTGCCTCAGCACACGGTCAAGCTCGGCATCATGGACGAGGAGCGACGCACCACCCTCAACCTCGCAGCCTGTATCAATGCCGCCAAACACCGGGTCGGTTTCATCAACACCGGCTTCCTCGACCGAACCGGTGACGAGATCCACACCTCGATGGAGGCTGGACCGATGGTGCCCAAGACCGAGATGAAATCCCAGACCTGGATTTCGGCCTACGAGGACTGGAACGTCGACACCGGTCTGGCCTGCGGGCTGTCGGGGCGGGCTCAGATCGGCAAGGGCATGTGGGCGGCTCCGGATCGTATGCAGGCGATGTTGGAGGCCAAGATTGAGCACCCCCGAGCCGGGGCCAACTGCGCCTGGGTGCCCTCGCCCACCGCAGCGACGCTCCACGCCACCCACTATCACCAGGTCGATGTCGCCCGGGTTCAGGCCGGACTGGCCGGGGGTCATCGGGCGAGCATCGACGACCTGCTCACCATCCCTCTCGCCGCCTCACCCCACTGGTCCGAGGAGGAGATTCAGGCCGAACTCGACAACAACGCACAGGGGATCCTGGGCTATGTGGTTCGCTGGGTCGATCAGGGGGTCGGCTGCTCGAAGGTGCCCGACATCAACAACATCGGCTTGATGGAAGATCGAGCCACCTGTCGCATTTCGAGCCAGCACATGGCCAACTGGCTACGGCACGGTGTGATCGACGCCGACCGAGTCCGGTCGACCATGGAACGAATGGCGGCCGTTGTCGATGCCCAGAACGAGAGCGACCCTAACTATGAACCGATGGCGCCCGACTTCGACGGGCCGGCGTTTCGGGCGGCCTGCGATCTCGTGCTGAGCGGGACCGAGCAGCCGTCGGGATATACCGAACCCATACTTCACGCACGACGGCGTGAACGGAAAGCAAGAAAGACGACACTCTGATGGACATCACCCTGGTGCAGGCCAACATCATCATCTCCGCCGCCCTCAAAGATGCCGACGCCCGGGGCTTCAAGCCGCTGACCATCGTCGTGCTTGATCGAGGTGGCCACGTCGTCGCCGCCGCTCGCCAAGACGGCGCGGCCAACAAGCGGTTCGAGATCGCCCACGGCAAGGCGCACGGCGCGGTGTCACTGGGCATGGGTTCGCGTGCGTTGATGAACCGCGCCGAGACCCAGGGCTACTTCATCGACGCCGCCACCCACGCCATCGGATCTCTCGTTCCCGTGCCCGGTGGGGTCCTTGTTCACGACGAGAACGATCGGCTGATCGGCGCAGTCGGGGTGAGCGGCGACATCTCCGACAACGACGAGATCGTGGCCATCGTCGGAATCGAGCAGGCCGGCCTCAAGGCGGTAACCGGGTGAGCGTCCTGGGAAGCATCAATCGCAACATCAAGTCCCGGCTCGCCGGCCTCGGAGCGGGCCAGCTGGCCGAAAGCGATGACGACCGACTCGTCGCCGATCTCCGGCACGCACTGAGCGACGATCGTGTGAGGTTCGACGGTGCTGAACGATCGCTTCTCAGCAAGGACGCATCGGTCTATCGGGGCGGGGTGGCTGGTCCGACATGCTTTCCCATCTCTACCCAAGAGGTCCAGGCGATCATGCGGATCGCGGCCGACCATGGACGCGGCGTCGTGCCGCGAGGAGCCGGAACCGGACTATCGGGGGGAGCGATCCCGCTCGGGGCGCCAATCGTCGTCGCCCTCACCAAAATGAACCAGATCCTCGACGTCGATCTTGACAACAGGGTCGCGTGGGTCGAGCCGGGCGTCATCAACCTCGACCTCACCCGCCATCTCGTCCCCCTCGGATTCCACTTCGCACCCGACCCGAGCAGCCAGCAGGTGTGCACCATCGGCGGCAACGTCGCCAACAACAGCGGTGGCCCCCACTGCCTCGCCTACGGGGTCACCAACGCCCATATCGAGGCTCTCGAGGTGGTTCTGCCCGACGGTGAGGTGGCAATGCTCGGCGGACTCGACCCCGAACCGGCCGGGCTCGACCTCCGCGGCGTCTTCGTGGGTAGCGAGGGAACGCTGGGGATCGCTACCCGCGTCGCGGTGCGCATCACCAAGAACCGCCCGGCGGTGAAAACGCTGCTGCTGAGCTTCGAAACCATCGGCGACGCTGCCGACACGGTGTCGGGAATCATCGCCGATGGAATCGTGCCCGCTGCGCTGGAGGTTATGGATCAGCGCATCACCGAGGCGGTGGAGAACTACGTGGGAGCGGGCTATCCCAAAGACGCCGGCGCCGTGCTCCTGGCCGAGGTCGATGGCCTGGCGGCCGGTATCGAGATCGACGCCCGGCGGATCGAAGAGATCGGACGATCCCACGGAGCGACCCAGGTTCGGATCGCAGCCGACGATGCCGAGCGCGCACTGCTGTGGAAGGGAAGGAAGACCGCCTTTGGTGCGATCGCCCAGATCGCCCCCGACTACTACCTGCACGACACGGTGGTGCCCCGTTCGGAGCTGGCTAATGTCCTCGCCCAGGTCTACGAGATCGCCGAGCGCCACGAGCTGATCGTGATGAATGTCTTTCACGCGGGCGACGGGAACCTCCATCCGCTGCTGCTGTTCGATGGTCGCGAAGAGGGCGTGCTCGAACGGGTGCACGCGGCGGGCCGAGAGATCGTGGAGGCGTCCCTCGACGCCGGTGGTGTGTTGTCCGGAGAGCACGGGGTCGGGGTGGAGAAACAGGCCTACATGAATCGCATGTTCTCCGACGACGACCTCGACCACCAAGATCGTCTGCGCCGAGCGTTCGACCCGGGATGTCGAGCCAACCCGGGCAAGGTGATGCCGATCGGTCACAGCTGTGCTGACATCCAGGCGTTGCGAAGCGTTCCGACGGGGGTGTGGGGGTGACCGAGCAGAGTCGGGCATTGGTCGACACGGGGTCGCGGCTCACCCACGGTCGAGCGGTGATCGACTTCGCCGAGGAAGTCGGCGCCGAGGGACCGATCGCAGTGGTCGGCGGTCGAACCCGCTGGGAGGTCGGCGGGCTTCCAACCGTCGAGCCCCGGCTGGTTTCGGCGCCATCGGGAATCGTCGACTACAAGCCCGAGGAGATGGTGGCTCGCGTCGGCGCCGGTACCACCGTCGGCGAACTGAATGCTGCCCTCAGCCAGCACGGGCAACGTTCCGCCCTGCCCGATCGCGGCGGCACCGTCGGCGGCGCGGTCGCGGTGGGCGAAAACGACCGAGACGTGCTCCGCTGGGGTGCCGTTCGCAACGCCGTCCTGCAAGTCACCTATGTCTCGGCCGAGGGAAAGGTGGTTTCGGGCGGTGGGCCTACGGTCAAGAACGTGTCCGGCTTCGACCTGCCGCGGCTGGTGGTCGGGTCGTTGGGCACACTCGGGGCGCTCGCCGAGGTGATCTTGCGCACCAACCCGCTGCCCGCCGTCAGCAGATGGTTCAGGTCCCAAGCCAATCCGTTCGATCTGTACGACCAGCTGCTCGCTCCGAGCTGTGTCCTGTGGGACGGGTCGACCACGTGGATCCTTCTCGAGGGCTACGGCCCTGATGTCGATGCCGAAGCCGGCCGGGCCTCAGAGGTCGGAGCTCTCACCGAAACCGAGGGGCCCCCCGACGCCCCCGGTCCTCGACGGTGGTCCTTGCCCCCTGGCGAGCTGCGCCGGTTCGCTCTGGACTGTTCAGAACCGTTCCTGGCGTCGATCGGCGTGGGTACCGTGCTCACGACCGTCGTCCAGGACCGTGGTTCGTCGAGCCCCGCCGTCGCCGCGGTCCACGATCGCATGAAGTTGTTGTTCGACCCCTCCGGCCGGATGAATCCCGGTCGCAACCCAGAGGTTCGGTAGCGTCGTGGACCTCAAGCTCGATCCGGATGATCTCAACTCGTGCGTTCAGTGCGGGCTGTGCCTCCCGCACTGTCCCACCTACCGCGTGACCGGCGATGAGGCGATGTCGCCGCGGGGACGCATACATCTCATGAGAGAAGTGCACCTCGCCGGCGCACCCGTGACGGGCGAGGTGATTCGGTCGTTTGAAACCTGCGTCCAGTGCAGGGGCTGCGAGCCGGCGTGCCCCTCGGGTGTTCCCTACGGCCACCTGATGGAACGAACCCGCGAAACACTGGCCGATGCCGGCGAGATCACACCCCGCTGGCAGCGGATCGCCATGATGCCCCTCGCCAATCCCCGTTTGCTGCAGGTCGGTTCCCGTTTGCTGGCGGTGGCGCAACGTTTGAAGCTCGTACCGGGAAGATTCGGCCTCAGCACGATCATCCCCCTGCGGCAGGACCCGCTCCGGACATCGGGTCGCGATGTCCTGATGTTCACCGGTTGCGTCATGGACGCGTGGCAGCGCGATGTGCACCTGGCCGGCCAGCGAGTGCTCGAAGCCGCCGGGTTTGGCGTTATGCCGACCGGCGATCTGGCCCCCTGCTGCGGAGCGTTGCATTCCCACGCCGGCCTCGCGGCCAACACTCGGTCCTATGC
>JABDJU010000205.1 GCA_013003325.1 Acidimicrobiales bacterium | reverse complement strand
TCCGATCGACAGCGCAGGAAGGCTCATCAGCTCAGACGGGCGGACAGCTGGCCGGTCACCGCTGTGGGCCCGACGGCGTCGGCACCGTCGCGGCGAATCGATCGCAGCTCCTCGGGGCTGTCGGCCAGCCGCTGCAGCGTTGAAGCCAGCGCCGAGGGATCGCCGGGCGGCACCAGCATCAGCTGGTCGAGGGAGTGTCGTTTCTTGAGACGGCGTTGTGGAGGTGTATCGCTGGTGATGACCACGGTGCCCGCCGCCAGCCCTTGGTACACCTTGTTGGGGACGACCCTTCGGGCCTTCGGAGAGGTGCCGACGATCCCGAGACTCACGTCGAAGGAGGCCACGAATCCTGGCAGCTCGGCGGCCGGGATCCACTCGTTCCAGGTGACGTTGGGGTTGGACCCGACGATGGTCTTGGCCGCGTCGAGATCCTGACCGGTGCCCACGAAGGTGCACTCTAGTTCAGCGGTCCGGAGCGCCTCGACCACACCTTGGGCGATAACCGAAGCCCCCTGAAGAGGGGTGAACAAGCCCACGAACACCACCTTGAGCGGACCGGTAGGAGCCGGCGCATCGGCCCCTGCCTCGAGCCACGACAGCGGTGCGCCGACCGGCACGACCTCGACCGCCGCACTCCGATCGATCACCTGCGTGGCCTGCTCGTCGGTGTCGCAAAGGACCAGGTCGGCTCGTCGTAGGGCCCAACCATCGAGGGCATCGAGCACCCTGCCTCGAACACCGGTGTCGACGTTGCGATCTCGAGCGGTCTCGCCCAAGCCGGTCAGATGGTCGAGCACCAGATAGCTCCGAGGGAACCGAAGCCGGGCGAAGTGGATGTCGAAATGGCCCATGTACCCCACCACGACGACCGCCGGCGACACGCCCCGGCTGGCGATCAGGAGTTGAACCCATCGAACCAGGAGCCGAACCACAAGAAGCACTCCCAGCGGGGGAAAGGACGCGATCTGGACCTTCTGGGCTGTGCTGACTCCCAGCGGGCGGTTGACCACCCGGATGTCGTGCCCGTGTAGCCCAAGGCCCTCACGAACGACCCGGATCCGGGGGTGGAGGTCCTCATCGTAGGTACCGAAGAAGCAGATGCCGGACCGCTTCGATGGGGTCGGAGCATGGGCCGAAGCGGCGGACATGGGCTGAACTCTAGTTGCGCGGCACCGGCCGATCGGTCAACACGGCAAGCCGGTCAGCGGGCCGCTCGGAGGGAACGACTAGCGTGATCGACAGTGAAGCTGATCATCCAAATCCCGTGCCTGAACGAAGCGGATCAGCTGCCGGCCACCCTTGCCGCGCTGCCCGTGGCCCTCGAGGGAGTCGACGTGGTCGAGTGGCTGATCATCGATGACGGATCAACCGACGCCACGGTCGAGGTGGCCAAGCGATGTGGGGTGCATCACGTCGTGAAGCTGCCACAGAATCGTGGCCTGGCCACGGCGTTCCAGGCTGGCCTGGATGCCTGCTTGAAGCTCGGTGCCGACGTAGTCGTGAACACCGACGCCGACAACCAATACAACGCCGATGACATTCAGCTGCTGACCGACCCGGTCGTGGCCGGCCTGGCTGACATCGTGGTGGGAACCCGCGACCTGCGGAACCACGAGGAGTTCTCTGCGCTGAAGATTCGTCTTCAACTGATCGGTAGCTGGGTCGTGCGGAAGGCTTCGGGCACGTCGATTCCCGACGCGACGAGCGGGTTTCGGGCCTACTCCCGCGAGGCCGCCATCGGCCTGACGGTTGTCAACAGCTACACCTACACCATCGAGTCCTTGATCCAGGCCGGCCGCCAGAACGCCGCGATCACCTCGGTTCCGATTCGCACCAACGCCAAGGTGAGAGACTCGCGACTATTCGGCTCGATGTTCAGCTACATCAAGAAGAGCGCGCTCACCATCGGAAGGGTGTTCGCCGCGTATGAGCCGTTGAAGTTCTTCGGCGCGCTCTCCGCGCTCCTCCTGTTCGGGGCCCTACTCTCGTCGATGCCTTTCGTCGTCGACTGGCTCCGTACCGGAGATACCTCGGGCCACCTTCAATCGATCATTCTGGCCGCCGCCCTCGGGATCGCATCGGTTCAGCTGCTGGCGCTGGCCGTGGTCGCCGATCTCATCGCCTCGCAGCGGGTCGTGTCCCAGCGCACCCTCGAGCGGGTTCGCAGGCTCGAACTCCAAGCCCAAATCGAGCCTTCCCACTACGAAATGGTCGAGTTCGACCCGGCCGTGCACGCCGATCGTCGCAGCGGTTAATCAGGCTTGGGTTGGCGCTCGAGCAACGACAGCAGGTATTCGCCATAGCCGCTCTTCGTCAGTGGCTGCGCGGCGGCCTCTAGCTCTTCGTCCGACATCCACCCCATCTCCCAGCTGATCTCCTCGAGGCATGCGATCTTGCGCGCCTGACGCTTCTCTATCACGCGGACAAACTCGCCCGCCTCGACCAGGGAGTCGAACGTGCCGGTATCCAGCCAGGCAACGCCGCGGCTGAGCTGGGTCACATTCAGTTGGCCCTGACTCAAGTAGGTCTGATTGACCGTGGTGATTTCGAGTTCGCCCCGGGCGGAAGGGGTGACGGCCTTGGCGATCTCGGTGATCTGGTCGTCGTAGAAGTACAGGCCGGTCACCGCCCAATGAGACCTGGGTCTGGTCGGCTTCTCTTCGATGCTGGTGGCGAGGCCGTGATCGTCGAAGGTCACCACGCCGTATCGTTCGGGGTGACGGACCCGTTGAGCGAACACGTTGGCGCCGCTGGTGATCTGGGCGGCACGGGCGAGTTGATTCGACATGCCCTCGCCGTAGAACAGGTTGTCGCCAAGGGCGAGCGCGCACCGGTCGCCAGCCACGAATCGCTCGCCGATGATGAAGGCCTGGGCCAGTCCATCCGGGCTGGGCTGGACGGCGTACGAGAGCGAGATCCCGAACCTCGACCCGTCACCGAGAAGGCGCTGGAACGATGCCGCGTCTTCCGGCGTGGTGATGATCAGCTGCTGGCGGATGCCGGCCAACATCAAGGTTGAAATCGGGTAGTAGATCATCGGCTTGTCGTAGACCGGCAGGAGCTGTTTTGAAGCCGCCAGTGTCAGCGGATGCAGCCTGCTGCCGGTCCCTCCTGCCAACACGATCCCCTTCATGTCATCCCCGGTCGGCCACCGGCGAAGCGTTCGGTCAGCATCGGTTCCCAACAGTCCTGATTCGCAAGAAGATTCGCACGAATCGATTGTCTCTCAAATCGACGCTCCGCCCGAGGATCGACGTGAAGAGATGAACTACGGGAGGCCCCAAAGCACGAGATCGCCGCGCTCGGCGGTCATGAGCTCCACCGCCCCGACGGGCGGTGGGCTGTTCGCCGTCATCAACACCGCGTCGGTCAGGGGCGGTTCGCCACCGAAGAAGGGCACCAGATCGACCTCCGGGGCCCAGAACTCCAGTTGTTGAGCCGTGATGGGGCTCACCACCGACACCGGAACTCGGATCGAGAAGTCACCGCCCAGCGCATCGAGCTGCTGGCCGAACTCAGCCACCGCCACAACGTTCTCCGAAGCCTTCGACGACCATTTCGTCACAAAGACTGTGCCCGAGACGACCATCAGCGCGGCGCTCAGTGCGAACACAGGAACCCGCAGCCGGTCCGAGACCGACATCGCCAGAGCCAAGACGACCGGGGCCGCGAAGTAGACCGTGAGCGCAGGGATGTCGAGTACGCCCTCGGTCAAACGGACCCAGTGCAACCCGATGTGGTTCTGCTGGGCGATCGGCCCGGTCCAGAACGCATCGGAATACACGAGGGCGGCGAAGAGGCCGCCCCCGGCGACCAGCAGAAGCCCGATCCCAAGGCCGGCGACGCGAACCTGTCGCGAACCCCACCCCGCACAGGCGTACACGATCAGCACCGGTGCCAGATGCTCCACATACCGACCGTAGGTGTACGCATCAACCCGGAACCCTGATGTAGCCATCACCCCTGAGACGAACAGCGCCGACAGGGCTACTGAACCGGCGAGGGTCAGCACCACAAAACGATGCACCGCACTCGTGGGCCGGCTCGGCCGGCTCAAACAAACAAGCGCAACGATCCCCACGACGGCGAGGCCAGCCGTCGAGGCCGAAAGATAGAACGACGTCCCGATTAACGACCTGAGGACCAGCGCTGGGCTCTCCCAGGCGCGAGCCACTATTTCGGACGGTCCGCCCGAATCCGGACTGCCAGGCACGTAGATCCTCTCGTGAAGGGCCGCGGTGGTGAGCGCAACCACGAGGTATCCACTCACCACCAGCGCCAGTGTTCGCAGCGCAGCCGCCTTGCTGACTTGTCGCTGAACCGCCAGCAGCGCCACGCTCAGCATCGCGGCGAGGACCACGACCAGGAGCCGTTGGTGGGTGGCGAAAGCGGCAGTGGTTGCCCCCGCCAACACGGCTTGATTCTTCAGCGCGTCTGGATGCCTGGCGTAGCAATGGAATGCCAGGATCGCAACCGGAATCGTCGCCGTGGCCAGAGCCTCGGGGACCATCATCGAGGTGAAGCCCACGCTCGCCGCCGACAACCCACCGGCAACCGCTCCAACCGCTCCGGTCATCGGGCCGGTGTTCAAAACCCGGGTCGACAACACATACAGCAGGGGCGTGAGCGAGGCCGCGAGGCCGGCGTTGACGATCAGCGCGAAGTCGTAGAAGCCTCCGGGACCGACGCCGGCGAGTACCCCGGGCGTGAGCAGTGCTCCGTACAGGGGGTTCGAGGCCGCACCGAAGGTTTGGATATGGACCCCACCGATCTGTCGGGCGATGGCCGGCCCGGTCATCTCGTCGTAGAACATGAAGGGAGACTGCATCCGCGTCGTGAGGTGAATCCGAAGAACCAGCCCGCCCAAAGTGGCCAAAGCGACCACGATCATGGCCGGTCGGTCCGGCTCCTGGCGGTTCGACGTGATCGCCGCCGCGGTCACGCCGGGTCGATGCCTTCGAATCGAGACGGTGTCGACAGTCGTTCGAACAGCCGGGCAGCTGCGTTTGAATAGGTGTTGGCAGATGCGTAGTCGCGACAGGCGCGATGGATCACGTTCCGTCGATCGTCGCTCTCGATGAGCTCACACACTTGATCGCTCAGCTGTCGAGTCGTCACGTCCAGCGGCGCAAAGCTGACGCACTGTGACGGCAGCTCGGTGAACGCACCCACCTCGGTGACGATCACCGGTACTCCCTGTCCGATGAGATCGGCCACGGCGGCGGAGGATTCGCCGTTGGTCGCCCGTCTCAGCTGGATCGCAACCGTCGTGTCGAGAGCATGTCGCTCGTAGTCTGCATCGCTCACGCGACCGGTCACAACAACCGAGTCGGCGAGTCCGCGTTGGCGAGCGAGTTGCTGCACGTCGTCGACCTGCTCAGGACTCCCGCTTCCGACGAAGCGGAGAATCGCGTCGGGGTGGCGGGTGACGACTTGGGCGAAGGCGTCGAGGATCAGGTCTGGTCGCTTGATGGGCGACAGATTGCCGAATGTGCTCACGACCGGAGTTCGGCCCACGGTGCGTTCATCGGGTCGTCCGTCGGCCACCGGGATCGGGAAAACCACCTCGGGGGCTACGCCGGTGTCGAGCCGGATCAGATCGGCGGCGAACCGCGAATGGGTCCAGATGTCGGTGGCGTACTCGGCGATCTCCCGGCACATGAGCACACCGAAGCGATCGGCGGTGGCGGCGTCGATGATGTCCTCGTCGTAGAGGGTCTGACGGTAACGGTCGGGGTACCACGCGCCGAGGTGCGCACCGGCCGAGTCGGAATCCGGGTTCATGGCCAGGTGCATGTGATAGAGGCCGGTCATGCGGGCGTCGTGCATCAGGACGATGCCGGGCCGGCGCCGGAGCGCTCTAATCGCCTCCACGTGGAACTCGCTATTGCCCATGAAGTACACGAGTCGGTCGAAGGCGCCGCCGATTCGCTCTTGTGCCGTCAGCTCCGAAAGGCGATGTACCCGCACCCCCGGAGGCGCGGTGACGGTATCGGGATCGACTTCGACGAAAACGCTGACCTCGGCAGACCGGGCCAGCGGTTCGAGCAGCCGATAGGCGTAGGTCGCTATCCCCGAGTGCTGGGGCGGCAGGGGTGTCACGAACGCAAATCGCGGGCGGGATCGAGCCTTGACCTTGCCTTCTAGCTCCGCCAAGGCGGTGGCCACCTTGCTGGCACTTTCTTCCCAGGTGAAATGGGGAAGCTCCGCGGCACGCAGGCGCTCCAGTTCCGACTCGTTACCCAGCGTTCGTTCGAGAACCCCAGCGATGGCCTCGACGTCGTAGGGATCGAACCGGGCCGACGGGTCGGGTTGCACTTCGCGCAGGGACGAAGAATCCGAGCAGATCGTGGCCGCTCCGCAGCGCCGGGCTTCGAGCACGGGTAGGCCGAACCCCTCGTACAACGAGGGAAATATCACCAGACTCGCCGCCTGATAAAGGCGGACCAGATCGTCGTCGGACACAAATCCGGTGGCGAGGAAGTCACCCTGAATCGACAGCTGGCGGGTCTTCGATGCCAGCATCTCCCGTTCGGTGGAGTTGGTCCTACAAACCAGAACGAGCTGATGCTCCGATCGCAGATTCGGGTCGAGGCGGGCGTAGGCCTCGAGGGTCCGGTCTATGTTCTTGCGCCACTCGATACCGCTGGGGAACAGCAGGTAGCCGGGACGGAGTTCGGGCCGCGACTCCTGGAGCTGTCGCGTGATGGTTTCGACCGAGTCGGCTGATGGCCGAAACTGGGCGTCGGCACCGGCGGCGATCATCGTGATCCGATCCGGTTTGATCTCGAGCAATCGAACCGCGTCCTGTTTGCTCGCTTCGGAGATCGCGAACAGATGATCGAACGAGGCCACAGTGGACGTTCTGGCCCGGTAGAGACACGCCCACGGGGCGTTCAGATACACCTCGGGAAACACGAGAGGAATGAGGTCGTACAGCACCCCGACCCGGCGCCAATTCGATCCCCGGGCCCAAATCGGAAGCAGGCTGTCCAGCGACTCGGTCAGCTCATAGGGCGAGGCGACGAAGTAGATCCCGTGGGAGGGGGGATCGGCCGCGAGCTCCGAGGCGAGTTGAACCTTGCCGGTCCGAATCAACGGCTCCAGCACCCCCGGGATCGGCAGGTCGTCGCGGACGGTATACACGTGGATCGCATGAGGATCGGTCGCTTCGAGGGCCAGGGCCAGGTTCAGCACATAACGGGCGATGCCACGTTCTCCGTGGTCCTTGCTCTGCACGCCGAGCAAGTCGTAGACGACGGTCATGTTACGAAGGTGACGCGACGACCATTGCCACATGACCCGGCCCCGCCGGGGGGATCAGTTCTTCGGCTTCGATCTCCCACGTGGTCTCGGTGGTTCGGCGGCCGACCCGGGCTCGTAGCACGGTCCAGCCCTCGAGCAGGTTCGACAGGCGTTCGCGGTCGTAGATCCGCTCGAGCTCGTTGGTTTCGGCCGGACCGTAGGGCACGGTCAAGACGAGAATGCCGTTCGGCTTGAGAAGCTTTTTCACATGGGACATCGCCTTTCGGTCGGCGTCGATGTCCGGCTCGGGGCCTCCTTTGTAGTGCCCGATCCCGAAGTGCTCGATGGCCGACAGCAGCACGGCGGCGTCGAAGTCTCCGTCGGCGGTCAGCTCTTCCAGTGGGTGTTGACGCACGTCGAGCCGTGGGTGAGCAAAGGGATATCCCTGCGGGTCGACCAGCGTGGTCGCGTAACCCAGGGATGCAAGGGAAAATGCAAGAGTGCTCTCCGACCCGCCGATGTCGACTATCGCTGCGTCGGGGTCGAGCGCACCGAGCGCTTGGATCACGAAGGGGATCTCCATGATCCGTTCGTTCACCGCTCCGACAGTGGCGTTGCCTTCGGACCACTCGATCACGACCGGGTCGTTGATCCACAGGTCGCGATCGGCCAGCGGTCCGCGGTGCGATTTGGCGTAGTTGAGGAAGATGGCAGCGGATTCGTCGATGTCGGTGATTCGAGCATCGCTGGCGACAAGGCTGCGCAGCCTCACGCTCGGACCTAGCCACTGGAGCTCTTTTCGCAGGGCCTGCAGTTCGTCGTTGTTGTAGCCGGCGAGCTCGACGGCTCGCGAGACCTGGGACCCCAGGGCGGCCGACTCCTCGGAAGCGGCCTCGAACCGGGTGTGCAAATCACCGATTTGACCGACCAACTCGTTCTTTATTGCATGGATGAGGTGAACCAGCTCCTCGTTGGATGCGAGCAGGTTTCTGGCCGCCCCTTTGGCTCGGGCGGCTAGGCCACGGGCATCGGACATGATGTGTAGCTCCCGTCTGATCGAGTGGTGTGGACGCCCCGGTGTATCACCGGTACGAGCATGGCACGCATCGCCTGGTTTGCTAGGGATCTAGCCTGGTTGGCAGCTCCAGCGGTGGTTCGCTGGATTCGGGCCGCAACCGTGGAGTGTGAGATCGCTCATAGCGATCCTCCTTGAGCAGTCGGAGGATCTTCTCTTGATTCCTGGCCGACCGAACCAGCATGTCGGCCACCAAGCCGACCACCAGCAGAAGAAGGCCGAGCGAAAAGAAGTACCCGCCGAGGATCCCGAGCGTTGTATACGGAGATGTCCGTCCGG
>JABDJU010000204.1 GCA_013003325.1 Acidimicrobiales bacterium | reverse complement strand
GCATACACCGCCGAGGTCTATCGGTCCGGTATCGACGCCGTCCCCGACAGCCAGCGCCTGTCCGCCGCGTCGCTCGGTCTCACCCAGTGGCAGGGGCTGCGGTATGCCGTATTGCCCCAAGCGATCCGAAATGTCATCCCGGCGTTGTTGAACGGGTTCGTCTCGCTGCAGAAAGATGTCGCCCTTCTGAGCGTGCTCGGAGTTCGCGAGGCGGTTCGTGAAGCCCAGATCATCACCGGCCGAACATTCAACTACTCCCCCTACGTGCTGGCCGCTGGGCTGTTCCTCGCCATCAGCATCCCGTCGGCCCGATTCGCCGATTGGTACACCGCCCGCGATCGCGCTCGCCGCTCCCAGGGAACAGGATGAAGCTCCAGCTCCGTGACGTGCACAAATCGTTCGGCTCCAACCACGTACTCAAAGGCATCGACCTCGATGTCGACGATCACCAAGTCGTCTGTCTGATCGGCCCCAGCGGATGTGGAAAGAGCACTCTGCTGCGCACGATCAACCTCCTCGAACGGATCGATTCGGGTTCGATCCGGTTGGACGGTGTGGAAATTTCGGGACGAAATGTCGACCCCAATCAGATCCGGCAAAGAATCGGGATCGTGTTTCAAAGCTTCAATCTGTTTCCCCACATGACGGTGCTACGCAACCTCACCCTCGGTCCGATCAAGGCCAGCGGCATCCCCCGGGAACAGGCCGAAGCGAAGGCGATCGGGTTGCTGGAACGGTTCGGCCTGGGCGACAAGGTCGACGAGTACCCCGACCGGCTGAGCGGAGGGCAACAGCAGCGGGCGGCGATCGTGCGGGCGCTGGTGGGAGATCCCGAAGTGTTGCTGCTCGACGAGATCACCAGCGCCCTCGACCCCGAACTGGTGGGCGAAGTGCTGAGCGTGATTCGGGAACTCGCCGAACGCGGCCTCACGATGGTGCTGGCCACCCACGAGATGGGCTTCGCCCGCGACGTCGCCAGTCGGGTGGTGTTTCTCGACGACGGACTGGTGGTGGAGAGCGGCCCTCCCTCGCAAGTGCTGGGCCAGCCGACCCAGCCCCGCACCCAACGGTTCCTCGCTCGGGTAATCGAGGGAGGCCGCCTGTCCTGACTACTCGGCCGCCTCGGCCAGCACTTCGGCCAGGGCGGGGTGGACAAACAGTGACTCGACCAGGTCGGTGACGGTGAGCCCGG
The DNA here is from genome assembly GCA_013003325.1 of Acidimicrobiales bacterium. Lineage (GTDB taxonomy): Bacteria > Actinomycetota > Acidimicrobiia > Acidimicrobiales > SZUA-35 > JABDIY01. The sequence continues at coordinate 4,971 of JABDJU010000204.1, read as the reverse complement.
CCGTGACGGCAAGGGCCAACACGCTTATCAATTCGGCAGCGTGCCGCCCGACGATCGAGCCTCCGAGGACCACGCCGGTGAGGGGGTCGGAGACAATCTTCACGAAACCCCGGGGGTCGTTGTTGATGAGCGCTTTGGCCGACACGCTGAACGGGACCTTGGTGACTCGAATCTTGCGTCCCTCGGCGAAGGCGTCCGCTTCGGCCAGGCCGACGTCGGCGATTTCGGGTTCGGTGAAGATGGCCGACGCCGCCTTGTCGTAGTCGAGGTGGCGATGAGGGCCCTGGTGCAGACCCATCGCGTGTTCGGCGATCTTGCGGCCCTGGGTGGAGGCCACCGAGCTGAGCGGCAGCTTGCCAGACACGTCACCGCAGGCGTAGATGCCGGGCATGTTCGACAGGCAGTTGTGGTCGACCTTCACATAGCCCCACTCCGATTCAACCCCGGCCGCCTCGAGATTGAGCGAATCGCTGTTCGGGACCGACCCGATGGCGAGGAGCACATGAGAGCCTTCGACGGTACGGCCGTCGTCGCAGCTGACGATCACCTTCTGCCCGTCGACCGAGATCGCCTCGGCTCTGGCCCCTTTGAGAAGTCGCACGCCACGGTCGACGAAGGTGTCTTCGAGGGCCGCTGCAACCTCGGGATCTTTGGCCGGCAACACATGCTGACGGCTCACGATGAGAGTGACGTCGGAACCGAACGAGGAGAACATGTGCACGAACTCCACGCCGGTCACGCCGGATCCGACCACGATCAGATGGTCGGGCAGCTCTGGGGGTGGGTAGGCGTGGCGGGTGGTCAGCACCCGCACCCCATCGATCGGCGCCCAGTCGGGAATGCGGGGCCGACTTCCGGTCGACAGCACGATCACATCGGCTTCGAAGTCGATCACGGTGCCGTCGGGGGTTGTGGCCCGCACCGAGTTCGGGCCGGTGAGCTCGCCGGTGCCCTCGACCAGCCGAACCCCTTGGGACGACAGCTGGCTCGAGACCGACGACTCCAACCGCTGCTCGATGTCGATGATCCGGTTCTTCAACGCGTCGAAGTCGAGTCTGGAATCGACCGCGGCCAGACCCATCTCGGACGCCCGCTTCATGTTCGACATCATCCCGCCGGTTGCGATCATCGCCTTGGAAGGAATGCAGTCGAGCAGGTGAGCGGCGCCGCCGACGATGTCCCGTTCGATCAGGACCACCTGAGCCCCGAGACGAGCCGCGTAGGTGGCGCACGTCGTGCCACCGGGCCCGCCCCCGATGATGACAAATCGCTTCGACTGACCAGGCATGGCGCAAGGATACGGCATCGGGTCGACCCGACTGAGCGTTGCCCCGAAACGAGCTCCGGCGTTGGTCCGTCGGGCCAGCCCATTGCGACTACCGTTTGAGGTTCATGGGGTCCGGGCGCTCGCTCATCGGTACAGAGGTCACCAACACCCTGGCTGCCGAACAGTTCAACGGGATCCATCGGGTCGCACTCGAGCTGCTCCGCCGTTCCCCCGACATCGAACCGCTGCGTTCCCTGGCCGACCAGCCCGGACAGTTCCGGCGCCTGACCCCCGGCGAACGGTTCGCCGTCCAACGAGGCCTGGTTCCCGGGCGTGCCTTCGCCACCCGAATTGCGAAACGGTTGCCGGGCGAGGCGAGACGGCGGTTTTCCGACACGTTCAATCTGGCAACCGATGTAGCGGAGGTCGATGTGTTTCTCGACATCGAGGCTGCGTGGCTGAATCCGTGGAGTCGGCGCGACCTGCTCCCCCACCTGCACCGGTTCGCGGTCGCCACCGCCGCGATCATTCACGATGTGGCACCGATCACGAACCCCAAGTGGTTCGAGCCGGCTTCGACGTTCAGGTTCGAGCGTTACCTAAAGGCGCACCTCGTACACCGCTCCCACTTCTTCTGCATTTCGCAGCACACCCGCAGCCAGCTCCACCAGGTCGCCGCCGATTTCGGTCATCCCGACCCATCCACGTCGGTTTTGCCGATGGGCGCTCTGAAGGCCCACACAATCCCCTCTGGTGACGACAATGGCTCGGCCCCGATGCTGCTGATGGTCGGCACGCTGGAGCCGAGAAAGAACCATTCCTTCGCCATCGATCTGTTCGACCGTCTCGACGCTGAGGGCATCGACGTCGAGCTGCAACTCGTCGGAAGCCGGGGGTGGAAGAGTTCGGACCTCGTCGCCCGTATCACGAACCACCGTCACTATGGGGAACGGCTGCGCTGGCGCTCGGGTCTCAGCGACAACGCCCTGGCCGAGCTGTACACCGACGCTGCGGCCGTGTTGGTTCCTTCCCTCGACGAAGGATTCGGCCTGCCGGTGATCGAAGCGCTGGCCCACGGAACACCGGTGATTGCTTCAGATCACCCCGCCCTGCGTGAAGCCGGCGGCACGTTCGCCCGCTACGCCGGCTCCGAGGACCGTTGGCACAGCATGGTGACCAGCCTGCTCGACCCCGCCGAACAGGCCGCGGTCCGCAACCGGCTTCGTCGCTACTCGCCACCGTCGTGGGACGACAGCGCGACGGCGCTGGAACAGAAGCTGCGGGAGCTCGCCAACTAGGGCGTGTCGTCGGCGCCGTCTTCCAGGGCGGCGACCCTAGCCTCGAGCAAGGTGATCGCGTCCCGAATCGCTGCGTTCGACTCGTTTGCATTCACGACCAAGGGATGAATCTGCCAGTTGGTGGCGCGACCGATCAGGTTCTTGGTGCGATTGATCCAGGGGCGCAGGCTGATCGGCTCCGGCATGTCCAACACGTCGATGTCGGCCAGCCGGTCCTGCACCTCGGAGGGTTCGGCCTCCACCAGCAGCTCGTCGGTGTGAGCCCGCCGCCGAATCTCGGCCTGAATCGATGACCTGCTGTGCACGTCTCCGTGCCACTCTTCGACCGCTGCCCCGAGCTCGGCGACGCCGGCGGCCGCCGCCATCGCCGATAGCAGTTCGGCATCGTTGGCTACCAGTGCGATCCCCTCACCCTGATCGGCCAGACCTCCAACCGCGGCGGCGATGATCGGTGTGCCGAACAGGTTGGCCCGCTCGACGACACCGCTGGACCAGATCTCTCGATACGGGAGCACCACCGTGTCGGCCGCCTGCAGCCACAGGTCGAACTCGGAGTCACCGACGAAGCGACGATGCAGGTGCACACGATCTGACAGGTCAGCGAGGCGGGCCAGAGTCCGAGCGTGGGCTTCGAGGTCGGGGTGGTAGATCCTGACGTCGCCGACTACGTGGAGCTCGGCGTCGCGAGGGTCGAGTCGGAGGAACGCCTGCATGGCACGGTCGAATCCCTTGTGAGCTTGAAGGAAACCGATGCACAAGAAGATGTGCCCGTCGGGTCGTAGCCCCAGTCGCCGGCGGGCCTCGGCTCGGCTTACCCTCACGTGGGCCTGGAACCGTGCACCGTGATCGATCAGTTCGATCCGGTCGGCAGGGAAGCCGGACGCCTCGGACAGTTCGGACCGCTCCTGTTCGGTGTGCACCGTCACCCGGGCAGCCCGGTCGAGCACCCGGCGGGCGGCTCGCCGCTCGCTTTCGTGATCGCGCATCGGTTGATACTGGACCTCGTGGATCCGCAGTTCGGTCGGCACTAGCGCGGCGATGCCGGCCAACCCGCTCCAGATCGCGAGTCGTTCGGCCCCGGTCCGGGTGCGGCCGAAGATCATCTCCGGGAAGAACTGGATCACGACGCGCTCGTACCGTCGAGCCAGCCGAGCGAGCCGAGCTATCCCGGTCACCCCGCCCAGCGGTACGTGGTGGTGGGCCGCCGACGGGAACGGTGACACGACCTCGACCGCCTCGCCCGAGGCTCGACGGCTACGCACCTCCTGCACGGCATAGGCCGCGATGCCGTCGCGGTAGGGCGCGTAGGGAGTCACCATCAGGGTGGTCACGCCGCTTCTCCTTCGTCGGGCAGCCACGACAACAGTGACGCCTCCATACGATCGAGTACGACCTCGGGAGCGTAGTTGTCGAGCACGTAGGCCCGGCCCGGTGCCGCCAGTTTGGCCGCAGCCTCCGGTTGGGTCGCCACAAAACGCAGACACTCGAGCAGCTCCAACGGTGACCGGTAGGTGACACCCGCATCGCATTGTTCGATGTGATGCGACACCACCGCGCTGGCACCGTTGCCGATCACCGGCGTTCCGGCCAGCCACGCCTCCATCACCGACAGCGAGAAGCTTTCCATCCGCCCGGGTTGCACATACGCGGTTGCTGCCGCCATCGCGTCGTTGCGTTGCTGATCGCTGAGGAACCCGACGTCGTGCACCCGTCCCCTGGTGCTCGAATCCAGAACGGGATCGCCGACTCCGGCGGTCACCAAATCGAGTTCGATGCCCTGTGAGATCGCAAACGAGAACGCGTCGCGCAGTTCGTTCCAGCCCTTGCCCGGTTCTCGGCGTCCGGCATAGAACACAAAGGGGCGCTCGAATCCGAACTCTCGGACGAACCGGTCCGGGTCCCAGACCTCAGGGTCCGGCACCGGGGCACCGACCACCTCGTGGTTGGAGGGAACATGGAACACCCTTGAGGCGAGCGCAGCTTCGGGTCGGGACAGAAACCACACCCCGGCGGCGCCGCTGACCAATGGTTTGAAAAGGTCGAGGTGCACCGTCGGCTCGTCGTGCAGGCACGGCATGAGGATGGTCTTCTGAGGGTCGATCTGGCCGCAGGCGAACGTGGTCCAGAACATGTAGGGAGCCAGCACGATGGCGGAGTAGTCGGCGCTGTGGTCGAGGATGTGGTGCCACAGCTCGGGGCAGCGGAACCCGTCGTTCATCCAGAGCTGCTGATCCTGGATCGCGATCCGCTCGCCGGCCAGGATCCTCGTGAAGATGCGGGTCCGATCTCGGGCCGGTTCGTTGACCACGGTCGGAAAGCGGCGGACCGTGACCGCACCGTCGACGGTCGTGCCGGCGGGGAACTCGTTCGCCCACGTCTGGTGGTCGCTGGCGCAGGTGGTGAGAA
>JABDJU010000203.1 GCA_013003325.1 Acidimicrobiales bacterium | reverse complement strand
GTCGCTCAAGATCGTGCGAGTCAACGGAGCAGCACCGACGGTGCGCAGCGGATGCTAGAAAGGGATCGGTGATCATCGTTTCAGGATTTCTCAAGGTCGATCCCGACCAGCGCACCAGCTATCTCGAAGGCTGCCGACACGTGGTCCGGGCAGCTCGAGCCACCAAAGGATGCGTCGACTTCCACATCTCGGCCGACCTGATCGAGGCCGACCGGATCAACATCTTCGAGCAATGGGAATCCACCGAAGCAGTCGAAACGTTCCGAGGATCCGGCCCAACCGATGATCAGCAGACCGCCATCATCGATGCGAAGGTCTTACAACATAAGATAGCTGGCAGCATCTCACTTACGTGACGACCCCCGTAAGCCCTGAACAGTTCTGACTACGCGCCATAAGCCCACCAGCTCCAGCTAACCCGCTCCTTCATCTGCACATCTGAACGCGCGCTCAAGGCCACGGCACGCCGGCGAGCAACGATTCTGCGATCTGAACCCCCACGGCCGTCTCACCCTGCCTGACCAGGCGAAACAACGGCTCCGTGGGGGTTAAACTCGGGTGTCGGAGGGGCGAGTTTAACCCAAAGTACACGCGCCCCCTGGAGCGCAGAGCTGGTCGCAGCCTAGACGAAACGCCTGGTCACGGCTCACAGTGCCGGTTCCCGAGCGTTCCCTGATCTCCAGCTCTCAGTTGTCCTCGAGCGGCACCTGCCAGACCACGTCGACAACTCGAGCGATCATGCCGGCCTTGCGGCTGTGGTCGCCGGGGAGTTGCTCATGGGTCACGGCGATCCCGACCTGCCGCATCCGAAGATGCTGGAGCAAACCGTTGTCGAAAAAGCCGACCGAACTGTCGTCGAGGGCCCCCACGGAGTCGAGATCGTCGACCAGATCGTCGTCGCCTCGGGCTCGCAGCCAAGAGTCAGCCGAGGGCGGCATCTCCACCGGACGCTCCGTGACGGTCGACTCGCTCGACCAAAGATAAGCGACGAAGCCATCGGGAACCGTCCAACGTTCGGGGTTCAGGTATCGGTCGACGGTGTCAGTTCCCGGCGAGGACTCGTCGCCGAACGCCCCGTCGTACTGGTTGCCCTGGAACAGCCAATTGCTGTCCCCGAGGACCAGGCCGATGGGGGCCACAGTCATGGCATCGGGGCAGGGATCGTCGCGGACGAGTCCGAGGCCCACCCATGCCGCTGGATGGACACCGGCCGAGAATCCCTCCACCGTCGTCCACTCGGGGTTGCCGCCATGGTCGGTGGCCGCCTCCTGAGCAGCAGCGAATGCACATTGTGCGACGTCGAAGAACTCACCGCTGGCATACGCGGCCCCTGTCCCTATCGCTTCGAGATTGCTCAACGTCCACTCCGGGGTCGCCCATCGAGGGGCAACGACGACCACCCCGGACTTGGCAACCTCGGCCATCTCGAAGGCGCTGGTGCCGGTCGCGGCCCCATGAAAGGTCACTAACACCGGCCACCCGCCTTCGATTTCATCGACCGGGCGGATCAGATCGAGAGGCCACGACTCGCCATCGGGCGTGTCCCACGCGAGCGTGACTCGCTCGGTCTCCACGACCTCGGCCGGACGCTCGGGCAGCCCAGCGACGGCGGTGGCGTCTCCGTCGCCACCAGAGTCGTCGCTGCCACAGCCTGACGCCACCAGCAGCGCAACACACACGGGGATCAACACGGTCCGCCAACTGATGATCCTGCTTCCCACAAGACTCCTATCGGTCGATAAACGGCCAGACTCGTAGTGTGAGGGTCGAGGGGTCCGTCCGGTACGGCCGAAAGTCCTGACCCATCGCGATCGTCCATGCCCTCAGCGGCCCGCATCACCATTGGTGCCACTGAGCGAGTCATCGGTGCAGCCTGGACAGTGCCGAGACCGCGCGCCAGGGCTGAGGCCGACCGTCAGCTTCCCCCGCGGTCGGTTGGCGGCCCCTTCGGAACGCGGCCGATAGTGCGACACCAAGAGAGCACCCCAGGCCTGACCTGGGGTTTCACCAGTTTCGGAGGGGCGAGTTTGACCCAACGTAACGAGCAGCTTCGTCACGGTCTCCGAGCAGACGAGCTTCGTCAAGACAGTTGACCGAGGAGCTGGCTCGCTAGCGCAGATCCGCGCACGAAAGATCGTGAGCGACGCCTGAAAAGGATCAACGTTACCGATCGGCGACAGCGAGACGCTCGGCAACTCATCTTCGAGGGTCATCGAACATTTGTTCGGTGTCGGAGGGGGGACTTGAACAAACCTCCCCTTGGCGACATCTGGCGTCGTCCAGTGGTAACCCGCGGCATCTCGCGACCGGCCAATCCGCTCCCTACCGCCCGTTACCGCTCCAGGACGCCAGCTGCCATTAGCAAACCATTAGCAACGCGACACCCCGAGGGTGGGTTGGGTTAGTTGTTGTGGATGGTGATGTTTCCTCCTCCGAGGTCACCGGATGCTTTGTAGATGGGTTCGGTCTGGTCAGGGTTGGTGCCCGGTGCCCAGACTTTGATGACGAACCGGTCGGGTAGGCCGTTGCGTCCCGAGCGGGCATCGACACGGAACGGGAACAGGCCGGGTTGGCCGTCGAGCTGTGCGGTTCCTCGGAATTTGGCCCAGTTGTTGTTGGTAACCACGAGCCAGTCGAACGCCGAGCTCTTCAGTTTGAAATCGCCGGCTTGGTAGCGGAACTGCAGATTGCCGCCGGGCACGGCTTGGGTTCCGTTCTGGTATTTGATGTTGAACCCGAAGTGCGCTTTGGATGTCCCGTCGATCCCAGGCAACACATCGCCCGGGTCTGAGGTTGCCGAACCCGGCCGGAACCATCCGCCACCGGTGGCGAACGCGCCGTCGGGGTCGAACACGACCAGATAGGTGGTGAGAGGGGCAGCAACGTTGCCGGCGACGTCGGTAACGGTTGCATCAATCTGGTAGATGCCCGCACCCAGGGCGGCTCCATCCAAAACAGTCGACGCTGTATCACCGGTGAGCTGCATCGGCGAAGGGGGTCCACCGTTGATGCTGTACTCCACCGATTCGACCCCGGACCCGGCAGGGTCGTCTGAGACCGTGACGGTCAGCCCCGCTGTCTCTGTCACCGGGATCGGGTTGACCGACAGAGCTACGTCTTCGACCACGGGTGCGACCGTGTCGATCGACAGGGTCACCTCACCGAGTGCGCAGTTGTTGGCTGCATCACACACCTGTTCAGACACATAGGTGCTCGAGCCCTGCTGGTCCGCTGACACATCGGGCGGTGTGATCACCCCACCCGAGGACGGTTCGGGATCGGTGGCTGTCCAGCCCACTACCACCGGCGAAGTCACATACCAGCCATTGGCGCCGTCGGGGGCCGGCACGACCGGCTCAACCACTGGTGGGATCGTGTCAGCCACCACGGTTTGTGTGGTCACCGGCCCGGTCACCTCACCAGTTGCGGTGATCGTGACTATCCCTGATTCGGGTGTCAGGTAACGAACGATCACACCACCATCAGCGTCAGCGCTCAACACCGCGACGTTCTCACCCAGTGTGGCCTCGACTGTTTCGAACGGTTCAAACCCTGCCAGATACACCGAATGCTCGCTTTCGGGTTGCGGGTCTCCGTCGATGAACGCGTTGATCGTGACCGTTCGGGCCACACCAGCCGCTTCGCCCTCGAACACCAGACGATGAATCCCGGGTGGCGTATCCAACGGGATCTGCACCGTCGTGTCCACTACGCCGTCCGCGTTGGTGGTGAACACACCCAGCGCGACCGGATCCGAATACAAGGTGACCGACACCGTTGTGAACGGCACCCAGCCACCCACGATCGCATCCAACAGTCCGCCTTGAGTGGCCGGAACCGGTTCGGTCGTTTCCACCACCGACCCATCGATCGTGGGGAAGAATTCGAGCACGCTCGGTGCGGGACAGTTCTCGATCAGAGCGTCGGTGTCACCAGGTTCCTCGTAGGCCACAAGCAGCCCACAGGCGAGCTGAACATGCCCAGCCCGGTTCGGATGGAACACAAACGTGGACCGATCAAACAGCACTTGCAGAGAATCGCCGGACTCGAACGAATCCGGTGCGAGCAACGCCTGAATCAGCTGTAGCGGCTCCAGTCTGGAATCTCCGACAGTGTCCTGTTCCAACCAGGCCTGCACCTCGTCGATTCCATCAAAGAACGGCTGCTGGGTCGCTCCGGCGCAGAGTGGCAAGAGCTTTTTGGACAGCTTTAGACAAGTCCGTGCTGCGGACCAGGAAACAGCGATCTTCTCGATTGCAGGCCCTATGCCCTCACGCGTGAGCAGGTAGTCGACGGCTGCGTCGATCCGCTCCTTGGGGATCCCGACCGCGAGTGCCTGTGCGGCATCGGCCGGGCACAGAGCGTTAGCCCCAAACAGCTCTTCGACATCCACCAACTCAACCGGCAGGCCTTGGCCTTGAGCGTTTGCCACCTCGGTTCGGATCGCCGAATTGATCGTGTCCAGCCGGCTGGCGGCGTAGTTGGCATCGATCTGGCGGATCGACGAGCAGTATTCCCCGCCGAAGTTGTCACGGCTGGGAAGAATATTTGGATACGTCAGATGCAAAATCCGAGCATTCGGGAACGCCTCGTGGACACTACGATGCGCCTCAGCTAATTTGCCCGGCAACGCATTCTCTCCATCACTCACATCGTTCTGCAGCTCGTCGAGAACGTCGCACCCGAGACGCTGCCACAAGAACTCGGCCGCTTCCTCTACATCGCCTAGGCCCTTTTCCGTCAACGCCTCAACCAGGAGTGTTGGGAGCAAACACGCTGCAACAGTGTCCCCGAACCCTGCGTCATTGCCGCCCATCGTCAAGAACACGGCGTCGACCTCACCCGCCTCGTAACCTGCGACGGTGAGACGGGCGACCGCATCATTAACCTGGGTCAACCGGCCCACGGTTGACAGGGTCGGCGCGATCGGTGCTTTTCCACCCGCCTCTGGTGCGATCTCTGCTCCCGAACACGTCCGATCAGTAATCACCGGCGCTGGGTCGAGCACCGCCGCAGCAATCTTCGAATAGTTGAACAACGAACGGTGACAACCATTCCCATCTGCACCGAACTCCACCGGCCCGTACCCATCGATTTCCAACAAGACTGAGGGTCGGAACGGCGCGAATGTGTTCTCTGGGCCGCCCAGGGCAGGTCCGAGCCCGGCGTCTTCAAAATTCAAACCAAACTCGAAGGGCGGGGCCCCCTCACCTGAGGAGTAACTGTCCCCCAAGGCGACCAGCACAAGTTCATCCACCTCAGGCGGCTGTGAGCTGTAGCGAACTAGCGAGGTCGTCCCGCCAACGGCACCGAGCCCGGTCAACGCAGCCGGAGTGACAACAACCGGCTCGCCCGTCGCAGCCACATCCTGGAAATGGCTCGTTGAGGCACAAAAAGACTGTGTCAACTCAATCCTGTCGTCCCACCAGGTTCCGGACAGATCCAACTCGGCGTCACACGACTCCCCCAACACTGTCAAGGTGTACCCGGTTCCGTTTTCACTGGCCGCATGCAGCCCGAGCCGCTGCAGTACCCCGCCGGTTTCGATCACTCCGGACAGATCAGCGACCGCGTCGTCCGACGGCGCGCACAACATGGCCTCGCCCGAACTCAGATCCACCACACAATGTTCAAACCCCTCGAGCGGTGGACTCACCGCACCACCCGACCCTGGCCTGAAAACCGCACCTTCGGCATCAACCAGCCCCCAACCGCCGCCAAGCGCGGTCTCACACGGCGGATCAGCCAACGAAACCTCCGGATACTGGGTGAGATCGTCCCTGGCCCCCAACATGTTCGAAGGCACCTCGAATACCCGCACCCGGCCAGACACCACCAATGCGGGCCCAGGGTTCGTGTTCACCGTGTTCTCCAACGTCACCCGAGCCCAACCCGGCGATGCAAACCCATACCCCGAATCACTCACCCGACCAACCAAACCCGTACCCACCGGCCCAGCACCCGGCGGGATATACCCGATACGCGAATCCATCACCCGGTTCACCGCATCCCACACCCGGGCACGGAAATACGATGCCGAACCATCCGGCTGTGTCAAGGTCAACTCCACCAACACCGCATGCCTGAAGCCCGCAGGCGCCTGATGAACATAGAACCAATGCGACTTGAGATCCGCCACACCTCCATCAAGCACCACCTCAAACTCGGCCCCGCCATCGAAGGTTGAACCCTGCGTCACCGGGTACGAACATACCTCCCACGACTCCGCCGACACCGGCCCCGACGGCACAACCGATAACAACCCAACCAACACCAAACACGCCAACAACCCGCCAAACGCCGCCCTCATGCAACTACCCCCTAATTAAGCTCATCTGATTTCGGGGGCAAACTAGCCCCACACAACCACCCCCGCCAACGCATAGGCGAAACGACCCGCCTCAAGCACCACTACCCGTCAACCGACACAACAACAGTGACCCGACGACTCATCCTCGCCTGCTCGCTGACGGCTGCGTTAGCCGCCACCGGCTGCACGCTCATCGCAGACGAACCCGCCGCCCCCACCTGGAGAGACCTCATCATCGACGTCGACTGCGCAATTGAACCACAAATGGATGGATCGCTGGCAGGCGAGGGCGACGACATCGTGATCGGCGAAGACGACTACTTCGCCCTCATCATCAACCAAGGCGACTTCGGAACCTTCTTCGGCGACGTCACACCCTTCATCGACATCGCCCGAAACGACCTCGAAATCGGCGATCCACGACTCGTCGCCAACGACCAAGGAGGCCACACCATCGAAGGCGCCACCCCCTACTCGCTCGAACCCGACACCTTCTACACCAGAATCTCCAGCGATTTCGGCCAACAAATCGTCGTTGACATCCCACCCGGCACCTACACCATCTACGGCCGCCACCTCGTCGCCGGACAAGCAGGCACCTGCCCCAAACCACAAACCTGAAACCCCCACAACACACCCGGCATTAGCAAACCCATTAGCACCACGACACCCCTCAACCAGCCCTAGCCCTCTGACCAGGGTAAACGCCGAATACGGGCGATGGACGGCCACCCGAGAGGTGCACCCCTCCAACACCCCACAAAACCCCAGGTCACAGGCCCGCAGACGCAGCACACGAGTCCGATTGAGGCAACCACCGGCGAAACCACAACGCTCTGAACAGGACTTATATCAAGCGTGTCGGAGGGGGGACTTGAACTCACCTCCCCTAGCGCTCATCCAGGACCGTCCTGCGGTAACCAGCGTCCCTGAGCGGCATCTGGCGACCCCCGAAACCGCTCCCTACCGCCACCTACCGCTCCAGCGTGCTGGATGCCATTAGCAAACCATTAGCAACGCGACACCCCTGCCGTTCAGCTGTAAGCGGATTCCAGGACGTTGTGGGCCCGAACCGGTTGCTGAAAGTTCCCATGTTCAGCGCTCCTTGAGGTCGAGCGCGATGTCGGGGAGGAGGTCCTCTTGGCCGCCGACCATGCGGCGCCGACCGGCTTCCATCAGGAGATCGGCGGTCGGAACGCCGTAGCGCTCGCCGACGGTTTCGGCGTGGCGCAGGAAGCTGGAATACACGCCGGCGTAGCCGAGGGTGAGCGTCTCGCGATCGACACGGACCGGTCGGTCCTGCAGCGGGCGTACGAGGTCGTCGGCGGCGTCCATGAGCTTGATCAGATCGCATCCGTGATCCCAGCCCATGCGGCTCGCGGCCGCGATGAACACCTCGAGTGGTGCATTGCCGGCACCTGCGCCCTGGCCGGCCAACGAGGCATCGACGCGCGTGCAGCCGTGCTCGACCGCCACGATCGAGTTTGCGACGCCGAGCGACAGGTTGTGGTGGGCGTGGATCCCGGTAGTGGTCTCTGGCTCGAGTACGTCGTTGAACGCCGTGAAACGCTCGGCCACGTCGTTCATCGTCAGCGCGCCGCCGCTGTCGGTCACGTACACGCAGGTCGCGCCGTAGGACTCCATCAGCTTGGCTTGCCGGGCGAGCTCGGCCGGCTCGGCCATGTGCGACATCATCAAGAACCCGGCGGTGTCCATGCCGAGGTTGCGCGCCGCGTCGATGTGCTGTGCCGAGATGTCGGCCTCGGTGCAGTGCGTGGCGATCCGGACCGATCTGGCGCCGGCCCGGTACGCAGCCTCGAGGTCCTCGATGCGGCCAATACCCGGCAAAAGAAGGGTCGTGACCACCGCGCGTTCGACGGTCCCAGCCACCGCCTCGATCCACTCCAGGTCGGTGTAGGCCCCGAAGCCGTAGACGCACGACGAACCGGACAAGCCATCGCCGTGAGCGATCTCGATCGAGTCGACGCCGGCCTCGTCGAGGGCCCGGGCGATGGTGATGACGTCGTCGATGGAGTACTGGTGGCGGATGGCGTGCATGCCATCGCGCAAGGTGACGTCGCTGATGTAGAGGTCGCTCATGACCGCTCCCCTGCTAGCCGCTCGGCGGTCGCCAATGCGGCCGAGGTCATGATGTCGAGATTGCCCGCGTAGTCCGGGAGGTAGTGGGCGGCACCCGTGACCTCGATGAACACCGTGACCCGCGTTCCCCAGAACTTTCCCGTCTCGGGGATGTGGAGCGGATCGTCTTGGGCGACGGTTTCGAATTGCACGTCTTGTTTGAGCCGGTATCCGGGCACGTAGGCCTGCACCCGCTCGACCTGAGCCAGGATGCTCCGCTCGATGGCGTCATGGTCGCAGTCGCCCTCGACGAGGCAGTACACCGTGTTCCTCATCATCAATGGAGGCTCAGCCGGGTTCAGAACGATGACGGCCTTGCCCCGCACTGCGCCGCCCACGGCGACGAGCCCGTTCGAGGTGGTCTCGGTGAACTCGTCGATGTTGGCCCTCGTGCCGGGCCCCGCCGACTTCGATGCAATCGACGCAACGATCTCGGCGTAGGAGACGAGCGCCACCTTCGACACTGCCGCGACGATCGGAACGGTTGCCTGGCCACCGCAGGTGACCATGTTGAGATTTCTCGCATCGAGGTGTTCGTCGAGGTTGACGACGGGCACGCAGTAGGGGCCGATCGCCGCCGGGGTCAGGTCGAGCATCTGCACGCCGGTGGGCTCGAGCTTCGCCCAGTTCTCGGCGTGAGCGGCAGCCGACGTCGCGTCGAACACCACATCGACGTCGTCGAACTCGGACATGGCCAAGAGACCGTCGATCCCCTCCGCCGTCGTCGCGACGCCCATCCGCTCAGCCCGTTGGAGGCCATCGGAATTTGGATCGATGCCCACCATCGCGACCATGCGGAGGTGCTCGGCGTTGCGCATGACCTTGATCATCAGGTCGGTGCCGATGTTGCCCGAGCCGATGATGGCGACTCCGCGACCCTTGCTCATGACGGCACCTCCCAGTTCGTTCGGACTGTTCCTAGTCCGGTGATCGTGGCCTCGACCTCGTCGCCCGGTTTGAGATCGACCATGGGGCCGAGCGCCCCGCTCAGGACGACGTCGCCAGCGCTCAGTGGGGTGCCGAGTTCGCTCATCCGTCGGGCCAGCCAGAGGGCGGCGATGTAGGGATGTCCCAGGCACGCGGCGCCGACCCCGGTCGATGCGGTCTCGCCGTTGACCGTCATGGTCATCTCGGCGTCACGGAGCTCGATGTCGCCGGGGGCGACCGGTCGAGTGCCCAGTACGTACATGGCGCTCGATGCGTTGTCGGCAATCGTGTCGAGGATCGTGATGT
>JABDJU010000185.1 GCA_013003325.1 Acidimicrobiales bacterium | reverse complement strand
CACTAGCACATTCCAAACCTAGAGTGCTCCACGAACAGCACTATCGCCGTTTCAGCTAGAGGCGAAGGTCCGGGCGTCCAATCGTCGAGAACGGGGCGCAAGTGTTGCTCTCCCGTCGTGCACCTCGACGGGTTGCACCGCACTCGACGCATTCGGGCTAGCGGCGGAGTGGGATTTCTCCGAGGGTCTCGCCCGTCGGCGAGAACGCCGTGACCGTGGGCGGGCGCCGAGAACTCCAAACGGCGATGGCCATGCCGTGCGACGGAACCTCGATGGTGCGGTCGGCAACGCGCAGTGCCGCGACCTGGGACCCAAGGCGCATCTCGGCGTGGCTGACGCCCTTTGAGCTCGGCAGCAACCGACGCGCACCACGAGCGGTCCAGCCCGAGCCGCAGGGCAAGACGAGGCCCTCGATAGATTGTCGGGGCTCGAACAGATGGTCGTACCCGTCACCTGAGCCGCCGCCGAGAACGGTCCATTCGTCGTCCCGTCGCTCCAGGCTCCAGGCCTCGAGCCAGGGGTTGCCGTTCACGCCGCGCCGCAAGAACAGGGTGGCGCCAACATCGCCGTCGACATCGAAGGCAAGGGGGATGAATCGCCGCCGCCGAGTGAGCTTGAATGGGATGTCGGGCACACCTTGGGCAAACATCTTTCGACTCTCGGACAACCTGTCGTATGCCACGTCATGAAGGTACCGCTGTGTCGTTTGCCTGGTAGCTGCGGCCGAGCTTTGCGACGACGACTTTCGGAATCGTCGATCTCGCGCCGGTCGAGCGCCACTGCAGGAACGAGGTGGCGGGTGTCTCGGCCCGAGCAGGCCGGAAAGATGTTTGTCGCTCCCGGAGTCGAGGAAAGCCCACAGTGGGCATCCCCCGCCCACGAAAGGACTCAACCAATGTCATCCCCGGATCCATCCCGCCTGCCGAAGGCCAGAGCTCTCCTGATCGTCGGCATCCTCGGCGCAGCCACAGTGAGCGGCTGCACCTCGGAATCCCAAGACGTGCAAGACCCGATTGAGGGTCCCGTGACCGAGGAGATCGATGCCAACCTCGAGCCGGTCGACCAGGGCGTCGAGGGCGGTTTGGATCTCGACTCGGGCAACGTTCCAGGGTCGAATCGAGATGACAAGGTCGACTTCGCCGAGAACAGCGACGGCCTCGAGTACGACGAGTAGTCGATGACATCCGAAGCATACGGCTGCGAAGCGTGTGCGGGTTTAGCGGACGGTCGAGGCGGGTAAACGAGGTGTATACCAGTCCAACTCGATTGAAAGGACGAGATGATGCTCAGATTTGACCCGTTTGCCGACCTGGACCGCATGACCCGCCGGGCCGCAGAACAAAGCCGCCAGGCACGATCGGTGATGGCCTTCGATGCCGTCCGTGAGGACGACTGCGTGTTCATGTACTTCGATGTTCCCGGAGTGTCGAGCGACGATCTCAACGTCACCGTCGAAGGAAACGAACTCACCGTTTCTGCCGAGCGTCGCTGGGACGACTCGGGCCAGCAGGTCGTGGTGCAAGAACGCCCGCAGGGCACCTTCACCCGACGCGTCAACCTGAGCGACTCCCTCGACGGTGAAAAGGTCGAGGCCGACCTCAACTCGGGGGTGCTCACCGTCAAGATTCCTCTTTCCGAGCACACAAAGCCCCGCAGTATCAAAGTGCGACAGGGCAGCTCCGGCCAGCAGGAGATCGAAACGACCACGAGCGGTGACTGAACACGCGATTTCGACCGCCGTTACGCCCCTCAGCCCAACCTTGCGGCGGAAGTGTTGCTCTCCAACACTTCCGCCGCGTGTGGGCCGGCTCTAGTTCGGCGTGATGTTGTTGTTGATGCGGAAGAGGTTCCCGGGGTCGTACTGGGTCTTCACGGCCTTGAGCCGCTCGAGATTGGCACCGAACTGTTGACGGATGACCCTTTCTTCGCCGGGCTCATCCCCGGAGAAGTTCAGGTAGGCGCCGCCCGCTCCCTCGATGCGACCGGCGGCGTCGATTGATTCGCGCACCCAGCGGCGGACCTTGTCGTACTTCTCGCGGTCGTAGGTTCCCCCGTCGAAGCTCAGCATGAACGGTGCGCTGCGGTCGCCGAATGCTGTCGCGTCGGCCGGGACAGCGGCGGTGGCTCCGCCCATGATCGGCACATGGATGAGCACGCTCGGGTCGGGTCTCGACATTGCCCGCTCGTGGATGAAGGCGATGGCGTCGTCGGTCAGCTCGTCGAGGTAGGTCGACTTCCAGTAGCTGTAGAGGTTGGTGACCAGCGGATCGAACCCGGCTTGGAAGGCCCGGTAGCTCGGCACGTGTTCACTCATGTCGAACAGAGGGTCTCCGAGGGAGCGGAACTCATCGATGATCCCTTGTCCATCCTGCTTGTCCCCGGCGTACATGGCGGCGACGATGAAGACGTCTTTGCCCTGCACCGGGGGCGGCAGATCGGGAGCGGGCGGCATCGACCAATAGAGCGCTCTGGTTGTGACGTCGTCGCCGGCCCGAAGGGCGAGGTCGCGCCAGAGCGGCATCAGCTCGGCGCCGGCGCTCGCCTCGTGGAACACGGCGGCGAGGGCAACTTCGGGGCCTACTTCTCGGGCGTGGAAGGTGAAGTCGACGACCACGCCGAAGTTTCCGCCCCCGCCTCGAATAGCCCAGAAGAGATCGGGGTGCTCGTCGGCGTTGGCGTTGACCAGTTCGCCGGTGGCGAGCACGACCTGGGCTGAGATCAGGTTGTCGCAGGACAGACCCCACTTGCGGTGGAGCCATCCGATGCCGCCGCCGAGTGTGAGTCCGCCCACTCCAGTGGTGGAAACGACCCCTCCGGGCACGGCGAGGCCGAACACTTGAGCTTCGCGGTCGACCTGGCCCCAGGTGGCACCTCCCTGCACCCGTACGGTCTTGTTGACGGGGTCGACCCACACGCCGTTCATGTCGCGCATGTCGAGGACGAGGCCTCCGTCGACGGTTCCGTGGCCGGCGACGTGATGGCCACCGCCCCGAACGGCTAGGAGGAGCCCGTGGTCGCGGGCCAGCGCGACACCGTCGATGACGTCGGCCTCGCCGGAACATCGGATGATGAGACCCGGATGGCGGTCGATCGCCAGGTTCTCGACGGAGCGACATTCGTCGTAACCGGGATCGCCGGGTGCATAGATAGGACCGCGGAACGACATGCCGAGTTCAGCGAGTTGCTCGTCGCTGAATCCGACCGTTCCACTGGGAACTGCGGTGACTGAAGCGGACATTATGGCCCTCATTTTTCCGTGCGATCGGTCGCACTTGCGGTTGTGGTTGCGGGCCGGGCAGGATTCATGCACTGCCCCGGCTGCGCAGTTCCCATCATGAGCCTGTCCGCCGAGTCATGCAAGCAAAAAGTTGGCTACCAGACTCTTCTCTGCGCCGGCGGCCAGAACGCAGGTGTGGCGGGTGGTCTGTCGCAGCAGTGTTGCTCTTCAACACTTAGCCCCATCTGCGAATCAATAGGTATTGCGGCAATAGCTATGCGTTGAATCGATGAGTCTGAGATCAGGTGATCGTGTACTCGATCTGGCGTGCGGAACCGGGCTGGTCGCCCGTCCGACCTGGCGTGATGTCGGGCCGGGCGGGTGGGTCGTCGGAGCCGATGTCAAACCTGCGATGTTGGCTGTCGCCAGTACGATCGAACCTGCGATCGAATGGCTCCGAGCCGGCGCCGACACGTTGCCGTTTGAACCCGAGGTCTTCACCCATGTCGCGTGTCAGCAGGGACTTCGGCCGGGGTTTGGCGCACCGCCGGTTCGGGTACGCCACCGATGCCCGGGCCCGCCGGGTTCGAACATTTGGAGGATTCCATGACCACGCTTCCAATGCAGCCTCAACGGCCAGTCATTCCCAATGAACCGGAAGGCCCGATCATCCCCAGTAAACCCGACGGGCCAGTGGTCCCAGCCGAGCCCGACGGGCCCCCGGTACCCGAACGCGACCCACTGGTTCCCGAACCGATGGAAGATCCGATCCCGGAACCAATGGAGGAGTAGGGGCGATCACCGGCAACCGGCATACCGATCGGCAGAACGACACCGTCTGGTCGGCGTGCCCAGGTTCACAGGGCCCCTCCGCCGCTAACCCACAGCTGATGCCCTACGCTCGGGCCGTTGGCAACACTCCGACGGACGCACATGGTCCGCCCCGGCGTCGACCGTGACCGATGAACAGCACCTGACAGTCCTCCGCCTTTGTTGCCAACCCATACGCCTCAACCCCGAGCTCATAGACCGAGCATGGAGTCACCCACAATGATCGATTCCCCCGAAACCTGGCCCGGCCAGCCGTACCCGCTTGGCGCTACCTACGACGGTGCTGGCACGAACTTCTCTCTCGTGTCAGAGATCGCCGACCGTGTGGAACTGTGTTTGTTCGAGGCCGACGGAACCGAGCGCCGGATCGAGATCGAAGAAGTTGATGCCTATTGCTGGCATGTGTACGTCCCCGCGGTCGGCCCCGGCCAGCGATACGGCTATCGGGTTCATGGACCCTGGGATCCTGCGGCCGGCCATCGCTGCAACCCCAACAAGTTGTTGCTCGACCCCTACGCTAGGGCCGTCGACGGTGAGGTCGACTGGGACCAAGCCTGCTTCGGGTACGACTTCGGCGACGCCACGTCGCGCAACGACGACGACAGCGCACCGCATGTCCCCAAAGGGGTCGTGCACAACCCGTACTTCGACTGGGGCCACGATCGAGCACCGGCGAAGCCGCTGCATGAAACGATCATCTATGAGGCGCACGTCAAAGGGTTCACCGCCAACCATCCCGACATCCCCGAGGCGCTACGAGGCACCTATGCCGGGCTGGCCCACCCTGCGGCTATCGACCATCTGGTCAGCCTGGGCGTGACAGCTGTCGAGCTGATGCCGGTGCACCAATTCGTTCACGACCATCATCTGCTCGACCGGGGCCTGCGGAACTATTGGGGTTACAACACGATCGGGTTCTTCGCTCCCCACAACGGCTACGCCGCCAGCAGCGACGGTGATCAGGTCCAAGAGTTCAAGACCATGGTGCGATCCCTGCATGAAGCCGGACTGGAGGTCATCCTTGACGTCGTCTACAACCACACCGCCGAGGGCAACCATCTCGGTCCGGTTCTGTCGTTCAAGGGCATCGACAATCACCTGTACTACCGGCTCGTACCCGACGACCCGTTCCATTACTACGACACCACCGGCACCGGCAACAGCTTGAACGCTCGACACCCGCGCAGCCTGCAACTGATCATGGATTCGCTGCGCTACTGGGTCACCGAAATGCATGTCGACGGGTTCCGGTTCGACCTGGCCTCCACGTTGGCTCGGCAATTTCACGAGGTCGACCGACTGTCGGCGTTCTTCGACCTCATCCAGCAGGATCCGGTGGTCAGCCAGGTCAAGCTCATCGCCGAGCCGTGGGATTTGGGTGATGGTGGTTACCAGGTCGGCAACTTCCCGCCGGTGTGGTCTGAATGGAACGGCAAGTATCGCGACACGGTGCGGGATTTCTGGCGGGGTGAGCCGGCCACCGTGCCCGAGTTCGCCTCGAGGCTGACCGGCAGCTCCGATCTGTATGAGAGCGACAGTCGCCATCCCGTCGCCAGCATCAACTTCGTGACCGCCCACGACGGGTTCACCCTCGCCGACCTCGTGTCGTATGAGAGGAAACACAACATCGCCAACGGCGAAGGCAACCGGGACGGTGAGAGCCACAACAGATCCTGGAACTGTGGGATCGAGGGGCCCTCCGACGACCAAAAGGTCATCGAACTTCGGGGCCGTCAACAACGCAACCTGCTGGCGACCCTGATGCTGTCGCAGGGGGTTCCGATGCTGTTGGCTGGCGACGAGATCGGTCGAAGTCAGGCCGGCAACAACAACGCCTACTGCCAGGACAACGAGGTCTCGTGGTTGAACTGGGACAAGCCCGACACCGAGCTGCTGGCGTTCACCCGGGACCTGATTGCGCTGCGCCGCAAACACCCGGTTCTGCGCCGCCGGCGATGGTTCCAGGGCCGCCCGATCCGTGGGACCGCCGACATCGGTTGGTTCGGGCCCGATGGAACCGAAATGGACGACAACGATTGGGACTCCGGTTTTGCCCAAGCGATCGCGTTCGTGCTCAACGGCGACGCCATCAGAGGTCGCGACAGTCGGGGTCACCGGGTTGTCGACGACTCGTTCCTCGTCATGTTCAATGGCAGCGACGAAGACATCAAGTGGACGGTTCCCGAACCGGTCCACGGTCCGTGGCAGATCGTGTTCGACACCGCCCGACCGTCGGGCGGTGTCGCGCTGAAGCCCAAGACAAAGCTGAGTGTTCGCGCCCGTTCTGTCGTGGTGTACCTCAGCGAGAACGACACGGCGCGCTGACCGACGGCTCCCAATCCTGTCACAACCTGACGTAGCGGCTGGCTATTCGCAGCTCGAAGTGAAGATGATCCCGAACCGTCCCTCCGCATCGACGTTGGCGCTCTAGGAGGCAGTCGGTCTTTGCTGCGACCCCGCTGGCCAAGCAGTTTGCCGGCTTCGGAGCTTCGTTGTATCGAACAGCGCGGGACGTTGGTCTCGGTGTCTGGCCGGTCATCGCTCATCCGCCAAGGCGAGCTTTGGAGCGATCTAGGGTGTTGTAGTCCCGAACTAGCGGGGGACGGCCAAGGTGCCTTGAATCTCTGCGGTACACGTGTCTGCGTCCGAGCCGGACAGACACTCGGCAAGGAGAGCCGACACGTAGGGAGCGGCGAACGAGGTGCCCGAGATTCTGGCCAGTGGTCCAGGGTTGTCAACAACACCCGTGTAGTACTCGAACTCGAGAGCGGTGGGGTAGGCAACCACGATGTCAGTACCAGGAGCGGCGACATCGATCCACGGGTCAACGTTGTCGTCGTGGTTGCTGAAGGTTGATCGATTGTCCTTTTCCTTCGGCTTGCAGACTTCCGGATCATTCTCGCCGGCTTCGACCGACCACACGAAGGGTCCGTTCTGTTCGTCTATGCAGTCCGCTTCGTTTGGGACGGTGTCGTCGATCGCTCCCACTGCCAGGACATTGTCGAATGCCGCAGGATAGAAACGTCGATTGAGGCCGAAGTTGCCGGCCGCGGCCACAGCGACTGTCACCTCTTTCTGGTTGATTGCTTGCCTGAGGTCGGCGACCGTGGCTTCCGCGAGATCATCGGCCGAGACACCGGCGGTCGCGAAGAACGTCCCGAACTCTTCGTATTCGAGTGCCAACGCGTCGAAGTCGCACAGGTAGCTCCCGAAGCTCATGTTCAGAACGGTGTCGCCCGAAACATCGAGCCTGTCCAATGCGGCCTTGAACGATGTCGAGGTGATGATCCCCGGGATGTCCTTGTCTGTTTGGGCCTCACCGACGTTGAGGAGATCAACCCGGGCCCTCGGAGCCCTCATGGCGGCAACCGAGCCGACCATGAGACCGTGGGCGTGGTCGCTCCTGCGGGTCGACGCGGGCAGCTGATCCGGGCTTCCGAGCTGGTTCATGTTCTCGAGAGCTTTGTTTGCCCGGGTGATCGAGGTGACGTCAGGGGGCGCCGGGACGAAGCCGGTATCTGCAATGACGATACGCGTACCTTCTCCCGCTCCGTCTGCTCCGATCCTCTCGTCGGGAACGCCACTGGCCGCCGTAGGGTCGTCGGCCGGGAAGAACCCGTAGGACATCGATGGAGGCAAGACGTAGTCGAGGCTGACGGTTCCTTCTGCGACAAACTCATTGACGACGCCCTTGAGATAGGTGTTTATCTCGACGTCGCCTGGCCGAATCCACGCCATGGGAAGCTCCCTTTCTTCGTCGATCCAGGCACACGCGACGTTGCGTTCGTCATCAGCCCAACTCATCCGTTGTCGCCAATGGACATCTGCTTGGGTGGGTGTCAACTCGGCGTAGGTAGCGATCTTCACAGTGTCGAGCGGGGCTTCGTGCGGAGCGACCGCCGGCTGTGTTGTTGTGGTTGCTTCCGTCGTGGTTGTTGCCTCGGTTGTTGTTGTGGTTGTTGTTTCCGTCGTTGTTGTTGCTTCCGTCGTGGGCGCGGTGCCATCGGAATCGTCAGCTTCGTCGGCGGCGCTCCCGCATGCGGCTACCACCAGCAGCAGAGCGGCGAAGAGTGCGACTAAGGGGCGTGTCGTCTTCATTGCATGTCTCCAATCTGTCTCCATGCCTCACCGACGCCGTGGACGTCTCCTCTGATACTGAAACTACGCCGAGTTGGCAGATCTCAAAAGC
Source organism: Acidimicrobiales bacterium (assembly GCA_013003325.1). Lineage (GTDB taxonomy): Bacteria > Actinomycetota > Acidimicrobiia > Acidimicrobiales > SZUA-35 > JABDIY01. Next base: position 5,471 of record JABDJU010000185.1, on the reverse strand, counting down.
GATTTCTGGCGCAAGGGCTCACAGCTACGTTGGCTACGGGCTTCGGCATTCTGCCGACACTCGTCAGTAAACCCTGGTCAGAGCACTCGCGTTGGCATCGTGGGCTGCAGCGGAAACAAGCGGCGTGATACAAGAGGTCATGGGCAAGAGCGAAGAAGTCGCCGAAGGCTTGATCGACCTCGCCGGCAGCGAACCCCAGCGAGCGATCGCGGAAGCGGCAGACGCACTGGATGGGGCGACGGGCCGGTCGCGCCTCCTGATACAACTCGCCCTGGGTTTGGCCCACCGCAACCAAGGAAATATTTCTGAGGCGCTGTCGGTGCTCACAGACACCACCCAACAGGCCGCAGGGGAGCCGGACATTCTCGATCGGGTCGAGTTGTCGCTCGCAGCAGCGGAGGCAATGGGCGGTGACTTCAACGTTGCGCTTGATCGGATGGACGCTCTCCTCGAGCGAGTAGACAGCGAGCTGTACGGTCGGGCTGCACATCAGCGCGCCGGGATTTTGCAGCGGTCTGGTGATTCCGCAGGTGCGAAGTTGGGCTATCGGGATGCGCTCGATCACTTCATCGCCGCCGGCGATGACCTCGGCCAGGGCCACCTGCACGGCAACCTTGGAATTCTCCTGGCTTACGACGGCGAGATCTCGAGCGCGCTGGACGAGTTGGCGCTCTCCCAATCGGCCTACGAGCGAGCTGACCAGGAGATGTGGGTTGCGAGAACCATCCACAACCGAGGTTGGGCGACGAGCTGTCTCGGTGACCTGCCCCGAGCCCTCACCCTCTACGACGAAGCCGACCGAAGACTTGCCGCTATCGGGAGTCCGAGCGTCCAGTTCACCACCGCGCGGGTGGAAACACTGATGCGGGCAGGGCTCAACAGACGAGCCCTCGATGTGCTGGCCGAGACCATCGACCAGCTCGGTGAGCTCGGCCTCGAGGCCGATCGGGCCGAGGCTCTTGTACTTGCCGGCGAAGCCGCGTTCCGCGCTGGACAAACCGAACTAGCAGCGGAGTACGCACAAACCGCAGTCGAGATTCTGAACGCCCAGGGGCGGGATGGTTGGGCTGGCCTCGCTCAGGTAGTCCTGATGGGAGCGAGCGGTGATGCGATCGAGGATCTTGAACAGGAGATTCAACGGTTGGCCGCTGCGGGTCATACCGCAGCGGCCCTGAGGCTTCTATTGGCTCGAGCCGAGATAGCGCTGGCTTCCGATGACAGTGAAGCCGTCGATGCGTGCCTCGCCCTTCAGCCCGACATCCAACTCACTATCGAAGAGAGCTTTCATCTCGACAGCATTCAAGCCCGGACGCTGGCGGCTCGGCGACTAAACAAGGATGCGTTAGCGAAGTGCGCAGCGACCCTGGCGAGAGTCGAGCGATTTATGGGAGAGACCGGATCGCTCGAATTCATCGGAGGCAACATCGGTTCGCTTCATCGCCTGGTCGACACCGCCAAAGCACTGACCGTCGACAATCCCGACGAATACGTCGAGTGGAGTGATTCGCTCCGTTCGATTGCCATCAGCCACTGGCCTTTGGCACAAACCGACAGTGCCGGCTGGCTGCTAGCCAAGTATCGAGCCTGTGATCAGGAAGTCCGCCAGGACCCCAACGACAACGACGCTCGGGCCCGGCTCAACAAGATCCGGCGGGACCTGGAGGAACACTCGCTACAGGACTCTGCTCGCCCCGGTTCCGGGACGACCGCTGTAATCGCTCCCCTCGGTACTACCGACATCTCTGTGCGCGACGACAACCTCGTCATCTGCCGCAACGACGAATCGGGAACTCGACAGCGCATCGTCCCGTACGATCGCGCCCTCTTCGCAGCTATGGACCGAGCCCATCAGATATGGATGGCCGACCCCCGGCCCAACAATTCTGTTGCGCGACGATGCGAGGATCTCGCCGTGGCCTGCGAAGAGCTTCTCTTCGGGGCCGACGATGTATCCATCACCACGATCGTGATCGACCCAGAACTCCGACACTTCCCGTTTGGCACACTTCCAAGACTGGCCAGCGAGGCCTTCTCGGTTGCACTGGCGCGCCGGGCACGGAGACACTACTCAACGCACACCAGCCGCTCCCGAGTGCTGATCGTTGACGACGGTCTGGAATCATCGGTCGACGGCGAAGTACCCGAGCCCCATGGCTGGGAACGACCCGAGCCCGGCATCGGGCCGATACTGAGTGCCCTCGACGGGGCAGCCGTCGTGCACCTGCGCGGACACGGGGGCGCCGAGCCGGACAATCCGATGTTCAGTTGGCTCGGCGTTGGTGATGAGCGCTTGTTTCTCTACGACCTCGCACGGTTGGAGCGCGCCCCGGTCGGTGTCGTGATTGCTGCGTGCCTCGGCGCCCGAGCTTCAGAGCTGTATCAGACCCAGGCTTCATTCGCCGAAGGCTTCCTTGGCACCGGCGCAGAGTGGGTTGTCGCTAGCCCGACCGTCGTAGCCGACGACGAGGCTGTGCGCTCGCTGCTGAACACCTTCCACACTGAGCTCGAAAATGGGTTGAGGCCAGAACAAGCTCTGGCCCATGCGCGTTCGGCGGCCCGAGCAGGCGGAACGCCCGCGATTGCGGGTGCGTTTACGTGTTATCGCGCCTCGGCCGCAGCCACGGCGTGACAAAGCGCGCTCCGGCCATTTCGAACCGCACGACAAAGGCGCCGGTGCCAGCGATGTCGGTGTCAAACGACCCGTGTTCGACTGTGGCTTCCTGCGAATCGAGCTCGGGGCCAACGATCTCCACCGTGTCCGGGAAACGATCCGAGAAGAGTCCGACGACGTGAAGGCCGCTGGTTCGTTCAGACAGCTGAACGGTCAAACCTGCGTCGTCCCACTCGAATTCGAATTGTGCAACCGAGGGATCGCGAAGCGCGACCGCTTCCCGATCAACCAACTCTGCGAGGCTGGCATCAGGATCGATCCAGTCCGCCAGCCCGATTGTCGCATCGAGAAGATGCGGCGGAACCGGATCGGCGTCGGCCAGCGCAGCGCGCAGTTCGTCGTCCAGCCACTCGTAATCGCTCATGAGGACCCCCAGTCTGGACCGAGGGCAGCAACTTCACGAGTCGCGGCGAGGCGTTCGAGACAACGCTGGCGCTGGGGACCGATCGATCCCACGGGAATCCCGAGCAACGCCGACGCGTCAGCGTAGGAAATCTCGTCTGGCCCCATCAGCAACGACAGCAACCGCTGGCATTGTTCGGTGAGTTTGCGAAAGCCATCCAACACGGCTCGCCGAGCGTCCCCGCCGACCACGATGTCGGATGGCTCCGGTTGCTCTGCGACGGCGTCCTCCACCACCTCCGACGGTGTCGGTTGCCGCTCCTGGCGGCGGAACAGATCGATGCATTCTCTCCTGGTGACCGTGACCAACCAACCGGGTAGGGCGCGGGGCTCTCGCAACGTGCCAAGGTGCTGGACCAACTTGAGGAAGACCGCTTGATAGATGTCGGATCGGTCAGGCTCACGTACGCCGAGAGACCGCAGTACCGACCACACAATGGGTGAGTACTCTTCGGCGATCACGCGCCACGCCTCTGCATCGCCGTTCTTGGCGGCGGAGAAAGTGGCGTCATCGTAGGTGGCCATCGCCAGCAACGGTACTTGAGGTATGAACAGGGTTTCGCACATCGTGGGTCACACCCCACAGACGTCGGCGGGCCGCCGAAGATACAGGGAATTGGCAGACGGGCCGACTCAACCGTGAATCTCCAACACTCTTGACTAGCACTTGTCTCTGAATCCGTGAAGCGGCGGTCGCCCGGTGAGCAGTTCGAATCCGAGTTCGAGTTCGTCACAGCCGGAGTGGTACATCCGGATCATCGAGTAGGGGCGGTCGAGCAGTCCCCACACGAGGAACTCAGCTACCTGTTCGGTTCCGTTCTCGTGCCAGGAAGCCGCTTCGTAGTTGCGCCAGTGCTCCCACCCGCGGAGTTCCTTGAACGCTGCCTGACGGTCCTCGGCGAGGGAATGGGCAGCCCACGCATGGGCGGTTTCGTGGAGGACGAGCACTTCGGTGACTCCGTTGTAGACCGACATGCACAGATTGATGGTGCTGATGCCGTTGGTGTGAGTCTGGCTTCCAATCGTCCCGTGGCATGGCTCGGTGATGGTGTGGTGGAGGTAGCGGAGCGGCGGTAGCTCGAGGTCGGCGGCTCGGAAGAGCCCGATGGCCCACGTCACCAGTTCGCCGAGCTCGGGTGGCAGATCGTTCATCTGCACCGGCGGCTGTGCAGGTGGGACATCGGTGTGGTCGTCGAGTTCTTGGCGGAGCGGCGACGGCCGTCCGGTCAGGAGTTCGTAGTTGGTGATCCGCTCCAGCCAGGTGTCTGTTGGAGGCACCTGTCGGGGAACCAGGTTCTGTTGGATCGTGAATGCCGCCATTTCGGTGCCGCGCTGGTCCCACTCGTCGGCGTGGTCGTTCCACGATGGCAATCCGAGCCACTCAACGAACGCGTCCTTCTCCCTGTCCGACAGGTACGCGTCTGCCCATGCGTGGGCGAGCTCGTGAGGGAGTACGAAGGGCAGGTCGGAGCAGATGAGCACCCGGACCGGTTGATATTGCGACTGGAAGAGGCCGCTGTAGCCCTGGCACGGCTCGGTGTCGTCGTAGAACCGCACGTCCACCGGTGGCAACGCGAGCCCGGCGTTGGCGAAGTGGCCGAGAGCAGTCTCCAGCCGTAGCGAGTTCTCCTGCGAGACGACAGCCGCCTCTGCCGGACCGGGCGGAGTGGCCACCGAGAGCAGCACGACGACCATTGCCACTCGAAGGCGAAAGCGAAGCTTTGGTTGTGTGGCGGCTGCCGCCATGATTCCTCCTCGGTGTACGGAGAAGGAGGAATCTGGCGGTCGCTAGATACGTGAAATCTCGGTTGCGTTGAGGAGACTCCGCTGTTGCCCTGGAATGCCAACGCGGCGGCGAGTCACGATCGGACGAGGTGCGGCGAAAGTGTTGCTCTCCAACACTTCCGACCCGTATCGCCAGAACAGCTGAAACTGGCGTGCGACTGCCCGTCCAGCGAGCCGTCCCCAGCACTGCGGGCCGCATGGATCTATAATGTCCGTACAAACGGAAAGGGTCATTCGGCATGCAGATCATCACCATCGACACCCCGTCCCTCGGCGACCGCACCTACGTCGTCCACGATGGCGCTTCGGCCCTGGTGGTAGACCCCCAACGAGATATTGACCGGGTGCTAACCGCCGCCGCCGACGCTGGGGTGCAGATCACCCATGTGGCGGAAACTCACGTGCACAACGACTACGTGAGCGGCGGTCTCACGCTGGTACGGGTCACCGGCGCCGCCTATGTCCACGCCGACGCAGAACCGTTGCGATTCGACCACGTGGCCGCCAGCGACGGCGACCGGTTCGAGGTGGGAACATTGGGGGTGGAGGTGGTTCACACACCTGGTCATACCCCTCACCACTTGAGCTATGTAGTCACCAGCGAGGGTCACCC
>JABDJU010000153.1 GCA_013003325.1 Acidimicrobiales bacterium | reverse complement strand
CTCGGTGGCGGCTGACGACCTGGCCGACCGGTACGACATTGTGATCAACAGCCCGGTCACCGCCGGGGTCTGACCCCGTGCCTACCGCCAGTGCGGGTCGTCCTCGCCGTAGACATCGAACACTGCCGTTACAAGGGTTCCGTCGGGATCGCTGACGTTGACCTCATACACACACCAGGTGGCTGGGCCGTCAGAGTCAGGCGTAGATGGGAGCGTCGTCGAGTTGAGAAGGTTGTTCTCGCACCACTGCATCGGCACAAAGCCGAAGGCGGATCCATCGCCATCCTTGTCGTATTCGATCCAGTCACCCGATGAGATCGGTTGGCCTTCTGGAATAGTCTTGGTGATCTCGCCCATGTAGCGGGCTCCGCTGCCCTCCGGCTCGAACTCGACCACAGCCCCGTCTACCCGGAAGTTATAGGGCTTGAGCTCGCAGTCGGGATCGGTCACAGGATCACCGAGTCGGGTGATCACACCGCCGAGCGAGGAGCCACCGGTGCTGATCTCGTCGCCGCAGGCCAAAATCCCGTCAGGGGCGTCGGTCAGATAGAGGACAGTCGGTCCACCGGGTCCCGACACCGGCCAGTCGTCGCCGCCTTGCAGCGACACCTTTCCGTCGAAGTCCTCGGTGATGGTGAATGTGTTGAACGGCGAGTCCGACTCGATCGTCCAGAAGCAGTTGTCGCTTTCGGCCGAGTTCGGTCCGGACGACGACTCTGGATTGCAGTACGCCTCCGGGACAGTCGTCGTCGACAGCGGTGTGTTGTCGACTCCAGAGGTGCCAGCAGGAACCTGGGCTCCGGTCAGCAGAGTGAAGGTTCCGACGACCACGCTGTCGCCGTCAGCGTCGACCAACGATGCGGTCAGCGTCACGCCGGCGTCTTGCAGCACCTCTAGGTCAATGTCGGCCTTGTAGATGGCCTGATCGTCGGCGACCGGATCAGTGCCGAGCGAGACCTCGAGCACCTCTGCACCATCGACCTGACCGCAGTCCTGTCCGTTTCCTTTGCTCTTGATCCCGATGCTGCCGCTTACGAGCCCGACGTTTTTGGATCCGTCGAATTCAAGGACGTTCGTTCCGGTGGATAGGGTGCACCCCTGACCATTGGCGAGGGTCTGGGTCGGGCCCTCCGAGTAGATGACCGAGGTGCCGTCGATGGTTACCGTTCCGGTTTGGACGAAGGCTCCGGCCTCCACCGGCACCCCCGGGACGCCGAGACCGAGGGCTATGGCCACCATCCCGGCGATGAATAAGGCGCAGCTACCGATCAGCGCAATACGCTCACTCCCACGAGTTCTCATTTGCAACCTCCACAGTCCGCTAAATGCGACCCTAATCCAAACCCCGTCGGGGCGATAGCGAAACTTCTCGGTTTCAGACCGAAAGACATGGGTCGCAACCGATGTCTTTCCTGCTAAATGTCGGGACGGCTATTGGCTGCATACGCGCTGTGGCTCCGCGGCATTCCCACCCGGTCTGGGGTATCCCCGAGACCTATCTTCTGGAATAAGGCCGGCATGTTGGAGTCGGCTAGTCCGACGGTGTCGCAGGTTTCCGGCCCGGCTGCGGCAACAGCGATGTGAACGCGTCGACCGTCTTCTGAAGATCGGCGACCGCCTTACCCACCAGATCACCCCCGGGCACCTGTTCCCGGATGACCCGCATCTGAGCTTCCATCTCATTGGCGGCAGCGTCGAGCTGGCGGGCGGCCGGACCGATCCCGGTTGTCTCAGCCAGCTTCAACGCCGTTTCCAAACCCTGGGTGGCAGCCTCCAATCGAGCACTGACCTTCCGCAGATCTTGAATCGTTGTCCTCAGGTCGGCAAGTGTCTGGGGCAACAGCACCGCTTCTTCACTCAGTTCGGCCCGCCACGTGGAGAAGCGGTCGAGCTTGTCCCGCCAGCCTGCTTGGTCGTCACCGCCGGTTCCTGCCATGCCCCGAGTCTCGCACAGCGTCCCCACCGATTACAGGGTGGATCGAGGACTGCCCGAGATCAGCGCAGTGATGAACTCCTACGGTCATCGAGATCCTGATCAAGATCGCGCAATTGTGCCAGCACCAACTCTTCCTGCCGCTCGAGCTCGCTGGTGCCCCCGGGGAGTGACCGGTCGTTGGTTTCGTCGATGACTCGTCGAAGGGCTCGTTGCATCGTGAGCAACGTGGCAACGTCTTCGGCGGCGCCACGGCGAAGCTGATCGAACGCATCGCGAGCGAACAGATCGTGGGTGGGCGCGCCATAGCGAACCACTGTTCGACCATCGATCTCGACCGTCGACGCGTCGAGCACAACTTCCTGAAGCCGCAACACCACCTGAGCGACTCGCAGCACCACCTCTCTCGCGGTGTTCGGGTCGTTCGTGCCCGGTGACAGCGCCCTCAGACCGATGTCGGTGAGACGGGTGAGTCCGAACGAGACGTCCTGCTGCATGGTCCGACCATCACCGACGATTATCGCTTGGCCAACCGCTGCGCTCGTCGCATCTTCGACATCGGCAGTATGAATTCGCACGACTTCCATTTCTTCAAACACGAACGAACCGACCGGTGTGAGAATCTCGACACCCGCCCCTTCGGGCAAACGCTCGAGAAGGGCTTCCTCGTCGATGTATTGGACCCAACCAGATCGTTTCGACCTCACCCGGGTCACGTCCTCGGCATCCGGGCCTGGGCTGCCGGGCAACAGACGACCGGGTTGCTCGGCTACCGCAGAAGGTTCCGAGCGTCCGTAGCGCTCCTCAACCAGCTGCGCGGTTTCCTCGGCGACATCGTGGAGCAGATTGCCGACCGCCAGACGCCGCGCCGTCCGGTCGACACTGATCACCAACATCATGAGCGAGGCCACGGCGGCGATGACTGCGGCGAGCACCGTGAGATCGGGCGGGCGGACCGACGAGGACGACACCGCCCCAAGCGCTCGAAGCGCGAACAAACTGAGCGTGGCCGTTCCGATCACCACGCCAACCGTCGCCTGTTGAAACCGGTCACCGAGGAAGTTGATGATCGTTCGGGGCGAAAGCTGCCCGGATGCCAACTGAATCGCCACGAGCGTCAGTGTGAGGACGAGAGTAACCATCGTGATGGTGCCGGTTGCGATCGCCGACAAGACCGCCCTCGCGTCCTCAGAGGTCGTTTCATAGCTGTCCGGCAGCCAGCTCCCCGCACCGGCACGGTCGAGGCGGACCGTCAGCTCGGCGAGCCCGATGCCGACGACGATGCACACCCCAGGAATAACGAAAAGGCTTTGGCGAACCCGCTCCCACATCGCCGGGAATTGAAGATCGGTGATCCCGCTCACTGGGCCGTCTGGTTCGTGCTTTCGGCCATCATCGACCCCTGTCCCCTCTACTTGTCGATTCACTGATGTTACTGGCCTGGTTCGCAACAAGAGGGCGATCGTCGACACCTCCGGTGGCATGCGACCAGCGTGTCCATACGAAGGCTTGGTAGGGTCCGCGCTGGAGCACCGGCGAGCCGATGCCCCACGGCTCACCGACGTAGAGACGGAGATCACCAACGTGCCATCCAATATGAAGCGACTGGAAGCCCTCGTCGCCAAGCTGCCCGAAGCCGCCAGGGTGGACGTGGAGGAATGGGGTGATCACCCCACGTTTCGGGTGCGAAGCAAGAACTTCGTGTTTTCCAGCGCCGACGCCACCAGCCTGTCGTTCAAGCTCTCCAAGGAGGAAGCCGCCGCAGTGGTCGCGACCGACGACAACGCCCACCCGGCGGGCTACGGGCTCGGCCGCCACGGCTGGGTTGCCTACGACCTCGAGCCCGACGCCACCGCCGAGAAATGGGAAGAGGTCACCGAGTGGATTGAAACCAGCTACACGCTCGTCGCTCCCAAGACACTTGCCCGCCAGGTGAACCCCGATCTCGATCGCTGACAAACTGACGACGCTGGAGCCGTCAGCCGGTGAAGAACGCGAGGGTCTCCTGCGATGCCCCGGCGTCCAGTTGAAGGACCTGGGCCCCCGCCGGTGTGGTCCAGTGCGACACCACGAGGTCCCAGTCGGTGTTCAGGTCGGTGTCGCGGAGTTCGACCAACAACTCCAGTGCGTCGCCAAAGCTCATCCGATCGTCCAACTTCACCGAACCAGCGGTGTTGTCGAGGTCGGACAGCACGCTCAGAGCGTTGCGGGGGCTCTGTACCTCTTCGAATAGCGCTTGAAGGAACGCCTGCTGGCGTTTCACTCGACCCAGATCGCCGCGAGGATCAACAACCCACTGACCATCAATCAACTCGCGGTACATACGGGATCGCACGAAGGCCAGTGCTTGGGTGGAATCGAGCGTCGCCGGTCCGGCCTCGGGGATGTCGAGGCCGGTTTTTGGGTCGTGGGCCGGGTACGGGAAGTCGATGGTGACTCCGCCGACGGAGTCGACCAGATCGATGAAGCCGGCGAAATCGATTTCGGCGTAATGGTGGATCGGAATGCCGAGGCTCCCCTCGACCGTTTTGATCAGCAGCTCCGCTCCGCCGAAGGCGTAGGCGGCGTTGATGCGGTTCCCAGCTCCGTCTCCACCGATCGGCACGTACAGGTCTCGCGGCAGGGCGAGCATGTGGTGTGACCCGTCGTCGGTGATGCGCAAGATCTGAATGGTGTCGGTGCGCTGGCCACCGATCTCTTGGCTTCCATCACCGAAGATCGCACCTGCGTTGTCCACATTCGGATCGAGGTTCTCCCTCGAATCGCTCCCGACGATCAGATAGTTGGTTCCGGCCGAACCGATCGGTGCGAGCAGCTCGGCGACTTCCACCCGTTCAATCTGATCGAACTGGCGCTGGGCATAGAACCCGGTACCGGCCACAGCGACCAGAGCCACCACCATGAATGCCGCGAGCAACGTGAGAAGCCGCCGTGGCCACCGCCGTCTCGACCCTGTCTGCGGCTCATCGCCGGGTTCATCGTCACCATCTACCTGCGGGTCGTCCACCACCGGAATCGGCATTGTGGCTATTGCGGCTGGCGACCCCGACGCCTCAGAATGGCCGCGGCTCATCCACGGAGCGTCGAGCGGCTCATCGGAGAGGTAGGGCAGTGCTGCCAGACCGTGACTGATGTCTGAGGGGGAGGTCTCTTCTGTTTTGGCCATGCCGGGCGTAAAGCGTGCCACACCCGATCCCGGTTTCGGCGTCGCTTCCAAGAATCCCAGCGATCGCGGAGACCTCCCCAACGAGAACCTTCGGACACCAGCACCCCTAAACTCAAACCTCGCCGACTCAACCCTCGAGGAGATCCGCCATCAACCAACGTGTTTCTCCCACGGTGATCGTCGCCCGCAAACCACGTGACGGGCACGAACGCGAGTTCAGGCGGTGGTTGCAGCGGATAACCGCCGCCGCCGCTCGTATGCCAGGTCACCGCGGCAGCGATCTTCAGCCGCCGGGACCCGAGCATCCCGAGGAGTGGGTGATCGTTTACCAGTTCGATTCCCAACCACTGCTCGACGCCTGGATCGAGTCACCGGTGCGGGCTGAGCTGCTGGCCGAGGGCGCCGACCTGACCGACGGCGACGCCCGGGTGCAGCATCTTGCGCTGACCGCTGTCGATGAACCGGTGACTGCGGTCGCATCGTTCCGGGTGCGAGAGGGCCAGCGGGACGCCTTCGAACAGGACTACGACCGCATCATCGAATCGATGTCCACCTTCGATGGGTTCGTGAACGCCCAGCTCTATCCACCGGTCGAAGGGGTGCAAGAAGAGACCGTCATCGTGTTCTCGTTCCGATCCCGCCCTCAGCTCGATCGATGGTTCACCTCCGAGGAACGGCGCCAAATACTCGAACAGCTCGATGAGCACATCGAAGGCGAACGACAGCTCAACGTGATCGGCGGATTCGGAGGCTGGTTCACCCTCGGACCCCGCAACGTCAAGACCTGGAAACAGGCGGCCACCGTGCTGCTGGCTCTCTACCCCACCGTGCTTCTATTGAACGAGGTCCTCGGCTGGCTCCTGACCGACGACCTTCCCTACCTGCTCGTCGTGCTAATCGGGAACGTCCTGGGTGTGGCGATCCTCTCCTGGCTGCTCATGCCCAGACTCACTTCGGCCCTCGACAGCTGGCTTCGCCGCTAGCGCTTCAGAACAGCAGGTTGAGCCGGGCGACGCCCCAGGCGATGTGCCACAGCGCGTAGTAGGTGAGCCGGAAAGTGAGCATCCAAATGAATCCGTATCGCCAGAACATCCAC
>JABDJU010000128.1 GCA_013003325.1 Acidimicrobiales bacterium | reverse complement strand
CCTCTCCTGGTTCAGCGGTCCGCCTCTCATGGAGCACCTGGAGACCGTCGACGTCGAGGTGGGTGTCGACCTCGAGCATTTCAGGATGCCGGTGCAGATGGTGCAGCGCCCGAACCTCGACTTCAGGGGGTTCGCCGGCACCGTCTCGTCCGGGGTCATCCGCCCCGGCGACGAAGTGATCTCGCTGCCCTCAGGTGTCAGCTCGGTCGTTGATCGGATCGTGACCTACGATGGTGACCTCGATGTCGCCGGTCCCGGTCGTGCGATCACGATCACCCTGGCCGACGAGATCGACATCAGTCGCGGCGATCTCCTGGTGAAGAAGGGATCCAAACCGCTTCGGTCTCACGACATCGACGCGATGATCGTGTGGATGTCGGAGAGCGAGATGGAGCCGGGTCGCCAGTATCTGCTCCAGTCGGCCAATGGTCTGAGCAATGCCGATATCACCTCGATCCGGCATCGGGTCGACGTCAACACGATGGACAAGCAAGCGGCCTCGTCGTTGCAGCTCAACGACATTGCGTTCTGCTCGCTGTCATCGGACCGTGAGCTGCTGTTCGACACCTACTCGGAGAACCGACACACCGGCTCGTTCATCCTGGTCGACCGGCTGACCAATGCCACGGTCGCGGCCGGAATGATCACCGGAGCGGCCAGCGGCTGGGACCGGGCCCCCGAAACCACCCTGACCCGCCAGATCTCCGAAATCACCGCAGGTGAACGTTCGATCCGCTTCGGGCAACAGCCCTGCACCGTGCTGCTCACCGGGCTCACTGCCGCCGGCAAGAGCACGCTGGCTACGGCGCTCGAGCGGGAGCTTTTCGACCGGGGCAAGGTCTCGATCCGCCTCGACGGCGAGAACGTGCGCATGGGGATCAGCCGTGACCTCGGCTTCACCGCCCAGGAGCGGTCGGAGAACCTGCGTCGCGTCTCCGAGGTAGCCCGGCTCGCCAACAACCAGGGCATCATCGCCATCGCCGCCCTCGTCGCGCCCAATCACGACGTGCGGCAGCGGTCGCGTGACCTCATCGGCGACGGCTTCGTGGAGATCTTCGTCGACACGCCGATCGAGGTGTGCCGGGAACGCGATCCCAGCGGGCTCTATGAGGCCGCCGATCGCGGGGAGATACCGCTGTTCCCGGGTGTCTCGGCTACCTATGAGCGGCCCGCCGATGCCGACCTGCGGGTCGACACCTCGGTGCAGTCGGTCGACGAGTGTGTGTCCGAGATCCTCCGTTTGCTCGGCGAGCGCGGCTTCCTGAGAGGCTGATCGACCGGTGAACGAGCCGGTTTCTTCCAATATCGTCCGGGCCGACGGCCATGTCGATGGCCCGGCCCGAGCCGCCAACTTGGGGCACGCGAGCTACACGGTGTGGTTCACCGGGCTGAGCGGTTCGGGAAAGTCGACGTTGGCCTTTGCCGTCGAGCGAGCCCTGATCGACAGGGGTGTTGCTGCCTACGTGCTCGATGGCGACAACGTTCGCTTCGGCCTGAACCGCGATCTCGGGTTCTCTCCCGAGGATCGCACCGAGAATATCCGCCGGATTGGCGAGGTGTGTCGCCTCTTTCAGGATGCGGGCATGGTGGTGCTGACCGCGTTCATCTCGCCCTATGCCGTCGACCGGGCCCAGGTTCGCGCCATCCACCCCAAGGGTCGTTTCGTCGAGGTGTTCGTCGACACGCCGCTCGAGGTTTGCGAAGCCCGCGATGTGAAGGGCCTGTACGCCAAGGCTCGATCGGGCGAGATCGGCGAATTCAGCGGTATTTCGGCCCCCTATGAAGCTCCGGTTGACCCCGAGATCACCGTCGATACCAGCAAACCGCTGGAGCGGTGCGTGGCCGAGATCATCTCGGCCCTCGGACTGTGACCTGACGGTTGAGCTGAGGGACACTCGCATCGGCTTGTGTGGCGACGCGGGCTTGAGCAAACTTGTGTGATGCTCGAACTACTGGAAGCGGTCGGTGGCTCGGACCTGCCTGTTCGGGTGGTGAGCCCCGACGGTGACTCACTCGGACCTGATGATGCCGCTACGACCCTCAGGATCGTCTCGCCGGATGCGATCCATCGAATAATCACCGCGCGCGGTCAACAACTCGGATTTGCTAGGGCCATCGTTGCCGGCGACATCGAGGTCGAGGGCGACATCTTCGGGCTCTTCGACGTGCACGATCGGGTCGCGAAGCCACGATTCGATCTCGGCGTCATGCGACTGGCGGCCCACACCCTTGGCCTCCACGGCGTCAGGGACGTGGCCAAACTGAGACCGCTACCGCCACCACCGGAGGAGATCATTCTGCGGGGTCGGCGCCATTCCCGTCAGCGGGATGCCGATGCGATCGCAAGTCACTACGGGGTGTCGAACGGGTTCTACAGGCTGCTTCTCGGGCCGTCGATGACCTACAGCTGCGCAGTGTTCGACAGTGTCGACGACAGCCTCGAACAGGCCCAGTTCAACAAACACGAACTCATCTGCCGCAAGCTCGGGCTCGCACCTGGGATGCGCCTGCTCGACATCGGGTGCGGCTGGGGATCGATGGCGCTTCATGCCGCCCAAAACCACGGCGTGAGCGTGGTGGGGGTCACCATTTCGGAGGATCAGCACGACCTGGCGACCAAGCGGGTGGCCAACGCGGGGTTGTCCGACCGGGTCGAGATTCGGCTGCAGGACTATCGGGACGTGGAAGATGGCCCCTTCGATGCGATCAGCTCAGTCGGCATGGCTGAGCACGTCGGAGGCGAATCGCAGCAGCGCACCTACTTCGGCCGGGTCAAACGACTGTTGGCCCCGGGCGGTCGATTCCTCAACCATGCGATCTCACGCTCGCCGGCCCACAACCCGGCCGCCAAGGGCAGCTTCGTTCAACACTTCGTGTTCCCCGACGGCAAACTGCACGAAATCGGACGGACGGTCTCATTGCTCCAGGACGCCGGATTCGAGGCTCGACATGTCGAGACGTTCCGCCTGCACTACGCCAGGACCTTGCGGCGGTGGTTGGCCAACCTCGAGGAGAACTGGGATGCCGCGGTGGCCGAAGTCGGTCGAGGCCGGGCCTTGGTTTGGCGCATCTACATCGCTGGCTCGGCGGTGTCGTTCGAGCGGGGAGTGATCGGAGTTCATCAAACCCTGTGTGTTCGCGAAGATCAGCCCGGCGTTCTCCCGCTGAGGCCTGACTGGTAGCAGCTCGCGAATCAGTAGGTCAAGGAGCGTCGACCAAGGCTGGCAGCAGATAGTCGAGCAGCTCGGTCACGATCGTTCGTAGATCGAGGCCGATGTCGTCGATGATCTCAGGTTGGCTCATGAACAGAGTGCTGCCGGCCACCGCTCCGGCGACGATCGCCGGGTTCACCTCGCGGAAGTCTCCCCGTTCGATGCCGAGGCTGACCAGGCGTTGAAACACTGTCATGACGAAACGGAAGTGCCGGTCGAGCAGGCGTCGGGCCGGAGCATCATCCGACAGATCCTCGAACAGGGTTCGTTCGAGATGGAACTCGATTCCGCCGACGATGTATCGACGGAGCTGCACGATCAAATCGTCTTCGGGGTTGATCGAATCGAGCGCGGCGCGCCCTTTCTTGTGGAGGAACCGATCCAAGACAATGAGTACGAGCTGTTCCTTCGACGATGCGATCTCGTAGAGGGTTCGCCGAGAGCAGCCGATCTCGGCGGCGATGTCGCCGATTGTTGCGCTGGCGAAGCCTCGATGGAGGAAGAGCTCCTCCAATTGGTCGAGTATTTCGCGGTGCCGAATTCCCATTCGCTCCTCAGCGGTCCGCGACAACAGCGGGGTCGGAGCACCAGCTCTGAGGACCTCCAGTTCCACCCAAGACACAGTAGGACACGTTGCTGCTCGTAGTGTTGTTGGAATGGACGGCTCCGGACTCGAGCAGTGGCTTCCAAGCCTCATCGCCGCCGCCGTCACGGTGCTCGCAGTCTTCGCGATGCGCTCGATCGAGTCGCACCGCTGGGCCGGAGACGTCAGCGAGAGAACGTTCAGAAAGCAGGTCTACACCTTTGGGATACTGCTGTTGGGCACGCTCGTTGTCATCTTCGTGCTGCCCGAGGGGGCAAACCAAGACCTCGCCTTCGGCGTGATCGGCCTCGTTGTGACCGGCGCGCTGGCCATCTCCTCGCAGTCGATCATCGCCAATGGTATGGCCGGGCTGTTGCTGAGGTCGCTGAAGAAGTTCAAGCCCGGCGACTTCATCGAAGTCGACGGTCGCGAGGGGCGGGTGACCGAGCTGGGGCTCTTCCATACCGAGATCCAGACCAACGATCGCGACCTCACCACTGTGCCCAACTCGTTGATGGTGAACCATCCGGTGAAGGTGGTGCGAGCGTCGGGCACGATCGTGTCGGCCAACGTGTCGATCGGCTACGACGTGTCGCGTCACACGCTTAAGCCGCTGTTGCTCAGCGCCGCCGAAACCGCCGAGCTGGCAGAGCCATTTGTTCAGGTCGTAGACCTCGGCGACTACTCGGTGGTCTACCGGGTTGCAGGCTTTCTGGACACGCCTGAACGCTTGCTCGGCGTTCGCTCCAAACTGCGGGGCGCCATGCTCGACATCTTGCACGAGGCTGGAATTGAGATCATGTCGCCGATGTATGTCGCAACCCGCAACCGGGATGAAGAGGTGTCGGTGCCGGCCCTTTCCGCTCGCCCCCGGATCGACGAACCGGCCGATGACTCTCACGGGCTCGTCTTCGACAAGGCCGAAATCGCCGGCGCCATCGAGACTCACCGACGAGCGATCGCCGATGCCCGAGCGCGTGTCGCTCAGCTCGAAGAAGAACTGGGGGCTGACGGCGCCGATCACGAGTCGATCAGGCGGAGCATCGAGACGCTGACCCAGAAGGTTCTCCACCTGAACAACGAAATCGAGGATCTCGAAGCGATGTTGCGAAGCGACTAGTCCCGGACTGGGATGGGCACAGCGGCCCTCTGTAGTCTCGGTGCATGAGCGCCGTCGACAGCCCCGCCGAGATCGAGGATCAGGTTCGCAGCTGGGTCGACGACCACTGGGATCCCGACCTGCGTCTCGGTGATTGGTGGCAGCTGTTGGCTGACAGCGGCTTCGCTCATCCGATGCTTCCCGAAAACGCCGGTGGCAAAGGCTGGGGTCAGAGTCAGGCGATGAGGGTGATGCGAGCGCTTGCGGCGGCCGACGTTGTCGGACCACCGACCGGGCTCGGCTACATGCTGGCGGCACCGACGATCGCCGAACATGGGACAGACGAACAGATCGAGCGGTACATCCCCAACATCCTGAACGGACGCGAAGCATGGTGTCAGCTTTTCAGCGAACCGGTGGCGGGATCAGATCTGGCCGGGCTACAAAGCCGGGCCATCGAAGATGGTGATGAATGGAGGGTCACCGGCCAGAAGGTGTGGACCTCGCAGGGCAACATCGCCGATCTCGGAATGCTCGTAGCCCGAACCGATCCCGATGCACCCAAACACCGCGGCCTGTCATACTTCGTGCTTGAGATGGATCAGGACGGCGTCGACGTGCGCCCCCTCAAGGAGATGACAGGTCGAACCTTCTTCTCCGAGGTGTTCATGGACGACGCCATCGTCGCCGCTGACGCCATGATCGGTGACCGCGGCGATGGGTGGCGGGTGGCCAATACCACCCTCGCCGTCGAACGGGCGTCGATCGGCGCTGGTATGGCTAGCTACGCAAAGGCCCAGCCCGGCTCCAAAGTCAATGCCTTCGACCGCAGAGTGGGCGATGTCGTCGAGCGCTCCAAGCGACCCAGCTCCGGGGGGCACGCGCCGAACGTCGGAATGAAGCTGTTCGATCGGTATGTGGAACTCGGCCGGTCACTCGGGCGGCTCGAGGATCCTGTGCTGCGGCAGGAGCTGATGGAGCTCTACTCGGATCTGCGGGTGAATCGAATGAACATCCAGCGGGCCCGGCAGAAGAGCCAACGCACCGGCGGTGAGCCGAACATCGCCAAACTGATCGACGGTGAACTGCATCGCCGGTTCCGAGACGTGAGCCTGCGAATCATCCAGGCCGACGGGATGCTGTCGGGTCCGTCGTCGTCGACCGACCCGACGATCGCCGAGTTGGTGCTCTACGCCCAGGCACCCCCGATCTACGGCGGGACCGACCAGATCCAACGAAACATCCTCGGCGAACGGGTCCTTGGCCTGCCCAAAGAGCCGGGCTTCGACAAGAACACCCCGTTCTCCGAACTCCCCAAGAACGTGTAGCAGCGAATGTGATCGGGGACGGTTCCCAGCTCATCACGGTCAAATGGACAACGCCCGGTGCCGTACAGTGAGGGCATGAACGACTTGACCGATGGCCACGCCGGTCACGGGCACAATCACGTAAGCGGTGACGAAGTCGACACGCGCCGACTCGGGCTCGCCGCGGTGGTCAACGTGGGCTTCGCAATCGTGCAGGTCACGGTAGGCCTCTTGCTCGGGTCGGTTGTTGTGCTGGCCGATGCGCTCCATCAGGTGGTCGACGCCGTCGGGCTCGTCACTGCCCTCATCGCCCTCGCCCTTTTGCGTCGGCCGGCGACCTCGGAGATGAGTTTCGGGTGGGGCAAAGCGGATGCGCTCGGAGGCTACACCTCCGGGCTGTTGCTGCTGGCTTCGGTCGCATGGGTTGTCTACGAATCGGTGCAGCGGCTCTTCGATCCGGTCGATGTCGACGGCCGCGGTGTCATCCTGATCGGGTGCGCCGGTATCGCCGTCAACGGCGGCAGCGTGTGGCTCCTGGGGCACGGGCAACAACTGGCGCTCAAGGC
>JABDJU010000123.1 GCA_013003325.1 Acidimicrobiales bacterium | reverse complement strand
CCAGAACACTCGCTCGGTTCGACCGATCCGCAGATCTCCACCCAGCGCCAGCATGGCCCCGGCCCCGAAGGCGTGGCCGTTGATCGCAGTGACCACGGTGAATGGAGCCGCCATGAGCCGGGCCCAGATCTTCTCGGTGTTGCCGACGAAGGAAAGGGCATCGTCGCCCGCCGTGGCGAGGGCGTCGATGTCGAAGCCGTTGCTGAAGAACTTGCCGCTCCCGGTCATGACCAGCGAACCGATCGTGTCATCGTCGTCGATCTGATCCAACAGCGAGTTCAGGTGATCGTTGACCGCCGGGGTGAATCGGTTCTCACCGTTGTCCATCCGCAGAAGGCCGACACCGTCGTCGGGTCGCTCCAGCCGGATCGATTCGCTCAGGTCCATCGTGTCAGCGTAGGGGAGCAGCTCCCCTACTGGTCCTTGAGGGACTCTTCGATCTTGGCGATCAGCTCGTTGCCCGAGCCCGAGCTCATCGCGGCGTCGTACTCGGCTTCGAGGTTGGCGACGTACTCGGCCATGTCGTCATCGTCGGCGATCATCGCGTTGATCTGGGCTTCATACTCAGCAGCATCCCTGCCGAGCTCTTCGATCGGGATCGGCAGATCAAGAAGCTGTGACACCCGTTCGACCAATGCCTTGGACACCTTGGGAGAACGGGCGTGAGGCACGTAGCTCGGGACCGCTCCCCACAGCGACACCGAGTCGAGGCCACTTGTGTGCGTGACGGTATGGACGACCCCGACGATGCCGGTGGGCCCCTCGTAGCTCGAGGGTTCGAGGTCGAGACGAGCCCGCAGCTCGGCGGTGAGCGCCGACGCATAGATGGTGGCCGGTCGGGTGTGCACGACGTCGGCGATGAGCGCTCCCAAGCTCACAACCATTTCGACGCCCGTTTCGGTGGCCAGTTCGTTGATGGCCTCGGCGTAGGTACGCCACTTGAGCTGCGGTTCGATGCCCCGCAGGACGATTAGTTCCCGGCCGCCGATCGAGCCGCGAGCGAAGGTGTTCTTGGGCCAGTCGATCTGACGCCTCGACCCTTGGAGACGCACCATCGGGCGGGTGGTTTGAAAGTCGTAGAACGGTTCAGGGTCGAGCTCGGCGAAGGTCTCGGCCTTTGCTTGTTCGGCGATGTAGTGGGCCGCCGAGGAGGCAGCATCACCGGCGTCATTCCAACCCTCGAAAGCCATGATCAGGACCGGCGAATGAAAGTCGGGTCGAGAGGAATACTCGATCAATGCCACGGCTTCTACGGTACCGGTGGCAACGCCCACCGAACACTCGGGCCGCCAGCCGAATCGGGTCCTCCTACACTGGGGAATGTGCAGATCACCGAGGCAACCGAGGTAACCGAAGCGCTGGTCAGCGCTATGGACAAGCTGATCCCCCAGCTCTCGAGGTCGAACCCAGCTCCCACCGCCGATGAGCTGCAGATAATCGTCGATTCTGATGCCTCCCGATTGTTGCTGGCCATCGACGACGACGGCACCATCCTCGGAGCGCTCACCCTGGTGCTGTTCCGCATTCCCACCGGGGTGCGGGCGTGGATCGAAGACGTGGTGGTCGACACCGACGCGAGGGGAAGGGGCGTGGGCGACAAGCTCAACCGCTTCGCCCTCGACATGGCTCAGGAGAATGGTGCGGTGTCGGTGGATCTCACCAGCCGGCCGAGCCGGGAAGCAGCCAACCGTCTGTATCAGCGGATCGGCTTCGAGCCCCGCGATACCAACGTGTACAGATACAGCCTCAACGGCTAGCGCCTCCACACCTCGGGGCGGGGCGGATCGAAGTACACATCGATCGGTTCGTCGCGAACTGCCCGGAACGCCAGGTCGACCCAGCGGTCCTCCGATGCGATCGGGCTGGGCAGGTTGCCCCGGTTGAACCAGCCGAGGTCGGACACTTCGTGGGGATGGGGCCGCAGAGTGCCACCGACGGCCCGACATTGAAACACGATCGAGTACAGCGGGATCGTAGTGAACCCGAGCCGGAGGCCGTCGAAGATACCCAGCGGCCGCACTGCTCGACACTCGATGCCGGTCTCTTCGAGCACTTCCTTTTCTGCCACCTCAGAGGGCGAGTAACCGACGTCGGCCCAGCCGGTGACGTAGAGCCAGATCCCGCTGTCGGCCCGTTGGATCATCAGCAGTTCACCGTCGTCGTTGCCGACGATGGCGCCGACGGCCACCTTTGGGGTGGCGTAGCCGGCCAACCCGGTGCGGACCGACGCCATCCACTCCCCGGAGAACTGCGCCGGTTGGGTGGGTCGTTCCCCCGCGGCGCGGTGCTTGATGTCGGCCGCCACGTTGATGACCTCTTCGTACCGTTCCCGCTCGAAGGGAACATCGGTGAAGGCGAGACCGGTTTGGGCGATGCCAGCGAGCGCCTCGGCCCAGCGGATCAGGTCTTGGGGTGACACCGACTCGCTCATGGGGCGAGCTCGATGGCGTGCAGGATGGCCATTTCCAGTTCGGTGAGCATCTCGTCGGTGAGCTTCTCGCCGAAGGAGTCGGTGACATAAAAGCTGTCGACCGCCTGGGGCCCGAGGGTCTGCACGGTGGCTTTGCCGACGTCGAGCCGGAGGTCGACCATGGCTCGGGTGACCCGATAGAGGAGGCCGGCGGAGTCGGGAGCGTGCACGTCGACCACCGACGAGACTTCGGATATGTCGTTGTCTACCCGCAACGACGTGGTCGGCGGGATGGCGGACAGACGTCGACGGTACTTGTTCAGCTGCTCGGCCCGGCGGGCGACCCGGGCGGCGATCGCGAGGCGGCCATCGAGGGCGCGGTCGATCATCGGTACCACCGTGTCCCAATCGATGCGGTCGTCGCCACCGGAACTGACCAGGAAACTACAGGCGGCCATCGCACCATCGGACAGTGCCTCGGCGCTCACGACGTCGAGCCCGCTCATCACCATCACCCCGGCGAGACGGGAGAACACGCCGGGCTGGTTCTCGGTCACCACCGTGATCCGGTTACCCCGGTGTTCGATGGTCCGGGTCCGGGCCGCCATGAGTTCTTGCACGTCGGATCCGGGCCAGTTGCGCCGGGATTCGGCGACCGGCTCGCCTTTCAACATCGAGTCGGTGCGTTCGACCAGGTCGGCGAGGAGCTGTTCTTTCCAACCACCCCACACCGCCGGGCCGGTGGCGACCGAATCGGCCTCGGTCAACGCCGCCAACAGACGAAGGAACTCCGAGGAATCGACCGCGGCGGCCACCGATCGGATGGTGCCTTCATCACCGAGGTCGCGGCGCACGGCCACATCGGAAAGGAGCAAGTGGTGACGGCAGAGGTCGACGAGCACCGCGGTGTCGTCGATCGGGTAGCCCATGCGGTCGCCGATGCCTTGGATGACGTCCATGCCGACCTCGGTGTGATCGCCCGGATAGCCCTTCCCGATGTCGTGCAGCAGCGCTCCGACCACGAGCAGATCGGGCCGGGCAACCTGGTCGGCCAGGGCTGATGCGTTCACCGCCGATTCGCAGAGATGACGGTCGACGGTGAAGGTGTGCAGCACGTTTCGCTGCGGGAGCGACCGCACGGTCTCCCACTCAGGGAGAATCCGTCGAACCAGATCGAACATGTCGAGATCTTCGATCACCGACAGCGCCACCTCACCGGCCAGGAAGAGGTCGGCCAGCAGCGTGCGGCTGTGCTCATCCCAGTGGTCGTCGAGTGGCGGGCACTCCTGTTGAAGGCGAGCGAGCGTGCCACGATCGATGGGCATCGATCGCTGGGCGGCCTCGACCGCCAGTTCGAGCAGCACGTGGGGCCGGGTGACCACGTTGGCGGTTCCGGTGAGATCGAGAGCGCCGTTACGAATCAACACGTCGTCGGAGATGAGCTCGTCTCGATCTCGGTTGGGGGCGGCCGCTTCGCGTTCGGAGCGTCGCCAGCGCCGCCAGGCCTCATCGGAGTTCCAGGCGATCCGGCGGGCTGCCAAGCTCACCTCCTTCATCAATTCCAGACCCGAGCCCATCCCCATCCGTTCTGCGATGGCGTCTTGCTCATCGAGGTTCAGGTGATTGCTGGAGCGCCCGGTGGTGCGATGCAGTTCGACCCTGACCGCCGATAGCAGCTCGACCGGGGCGTCGAGCCCGCCGAGCAGTTCGGCTGCGAAACCCGGCGTCATCGCTTCAGCCCAGCGGAGAGCATCGACATCCCTGAGGCCGCCCCGACCTTCTTTCAAGTCGGGTTCGAGAAGAAAGGCGACGTCGCCATAGCTCTCGTGGCGTTGCTCGACCGATTTGCCGAGCTCCCGCATCTGGGCGGCCGACCGCTTGGCCCTCACCCGACTCATGGCATGTTCGACATTGTCGAGCACCGCTGGATCGCCGGCGATCAGCCGCATCGCCGAGAAGGCGGTGGACCGTTCCAGTTCGGCGCTGGCCAGCTTGGCCGCTTCGCGAGGGGTGAGCACGGCGTGGCCGAGCTTGAGGTTGCGATCCCAGATCGGGTACCAGAGCCGCTCGGCGATATCGGCGATGTCGCGCCGCTTCGAGTGGAACAACACGAGGTCGAGATCCGATTGGGGCCACAGCATGCCACGGCCGAATCCGCCCACCGCCACCAGCGCCACCTTGTTGCTGTCCTCCTGGGTGGCGTCGTAAAAGAGCCGTCGCAGCCAGACGTCGGCGGCGGCCGACCGGGCCCGGCAATAGTCGAGGCCCTTGAACTCGGCTCCGTCATAAGTGTTGGAGGTGAAGGCGTCTATCGGCATCAGAGGTTGGCCTTGGCGACGGGAGCGAGCAGTTCGGGAAGGCGGCGAAAGAACACCGAACGGGCCACGACCGCATCGAACCCTGCGTCGAGAGCGGCATCTTGACGTTCGGTGTCGACGTGGGACCCGAAGCCGACCACGTGGGCGTCGTCGATCCGAAAGTCGGCCGGGGCGCTGGTGCGGTCGAGGTCGACGATCACCAGGTCGGGTTCGGTCCGGGCGGCGAACTCGTGGAGCTTGCCGGCCGATCGCACGTGGGTCACGTCGTAGTGGTCGAACCGTGACCGATCGCCGAGTTCGGGAGCGAACACAACAACCACCGGAGGGTCGTCGGTGGCATGGCGGCGCAGGTGCACGTGTGCTTTGGCCGCCCCCCACGCCAGGCCCGGCTCGTGGAGAGACGGATGAATATCGGCGAACGTGGCCGGTGTGATGGCATAGGTGTCGTGGGGCATGAGCTCGAGCGAGCGGGGATCCCGTGATCTGGGCTCTGCGCCGAGCCGATCGAGGGCGTCCGTGATGGCCGGCACGAGCTTGCGAACGATATCGAGCGGGCTACACCATTGGGCGTCGATGTCGGAGCCGAGCAGCCGTTCCAGTTCGGGCACCGTTTCGGCCTCGGCCATGGTGCGTACCCGGGCGGCGGCATCGTCGGATGCGGTCGAGCCGGGTTCGGGCGAAAGGGACTCGACCACTGCGGCTGCCCACTGAGGGACCCGTCGGGCCAGGGCGTCACGTAGGGCGTCGGTGTGCCGGGCCAGCAACGCCGCTTCTTGTTCGGTCTCGGCCACCTCAGGAAGGGTAGAGAGCTTGGCGCATCGACAGCTCGATCCGGCGTTTGGCTCGGTTGACTTTCAGCACCTTCACTTGCACTTCGTCGCCTCTGAGCACGATCTCTGAAGGATGGTGGGGCCGATATTCGGCCAGCTCACTCACGTGCACCATGCCCTCGGCCGGGCCGATGTCGACGAAC
>JABDJU010000083.1 GCA_013003325.1 Acidimicrobiales bacterium | reverse complement strand
GTTCACGTTCGGTCTGCGATCGGTTCAGCGTCGTTCGAACTGCAGCCTCGGTTTCGCTCCCGTGAGACCGAGCAGGTTGGCGGCGGTCCGGTCTGCCCGCTCCCCGGAACGGTGATGTCGGTGGAGGTGTCGGCAGGGGACACCGTCGCAGAGGGTCAGACCCTCATGGTCGTCGAGGCCATGAAGATGGAACACAAGATCGTGGCCGCCGCGGCATCCACCGTGAGCGCCGTCCACTTCGCAGCGGGTGACCGAGTTGACCAAGGCGATCTGTTGGTCAGTCTCGAGGCGACGGAACTGTGACCACCTACAACCGGGGTCAGACCCCTGAAGTAGGTGGGGATGGGGTCGGACCCCAAGGGTCGATCCGGGTGGCCAATTGTTCGGGGTTCTTTGGTGATCGGCCCAGCGCGGCGACCGAGATGGTCGAGGGCGGGCCGATCGACGTGCTCACCGGCGACTGGCTGGCCGAACTCACCATGCTGATCCTCAGCCGCATCCGGGCCAAGCACCCCGGCGGCGGCTTCGCCCGCACGTTTGTCTCGCAGATGGAAGAGGTGATGGGGACCTGCCTCGATCGTGGGATCAAGGTGGTGAGCAATGCCGGTGGCCTCGACCCGGCGGGCTGCGCCGAGGCCGTTTCGGAGGTAGCCGACAAGCTCGGCTTGTCGCCCACGATCGCCTATGTCGACGGCGATGACCTGATGCCCCGGATCTCCGAACTCATCGACGGTGGTCATCTGCGTCCGTTCGTCGACGGCGAACCTGCATCGGATCCCGACCGCGTGCTCACCGCCAACGCCTATCTGGGATGTTGGGGGATCGTCGAGGCGCTGAAAGGCGGGGCCGACATCGTGATTACTGGCCGGGTCACCGACGCCGCGGTGGTGTGCGGGCCGGCGGCCTGGCATCACGGCTGGACGCCGCACGATCTGGACCCGCTGGCCGGAGCGGTCGTGGCTGGCCACGTGATCGAGTGTGGAGCGCAGGCCACCGGAGGCAACTACAGCTTCTTCACCGAGATCGACGGTCGGAACGAGGTCGGCGGACGGGCCCGATTCGGGTTTCCATGGGCCGAGATCGGCGCCGACGGATCGAGCGTCA
This sequence comes from Acidimicrobiales bacterium, assembly GCA_013003325.1. Taxonomy (GTDB): domain Bacteria; phylum Actinomycetota; class Acidimicrobiia; order Acidimicrobiales; family SZUA-35; genus JABDIY01. The sequence goes on along the minus strand of JABDJU010000083.1, from coordinate 8,213 downwards.
TCGGCAAGCACGACGGCACCGGCGGGCTGGTGTCGGTCGGCACCGTCACCAGTCAGTTGCTGTACGAGATCGGAAGCCAGCGATACCTCGGCCCCGATGTCACCGCCCGATTCGACACAATCAGCCTCGAACAGATCGGCTTGGACCGGGTGCGGATCAGCGGCACCACCGGCGAGGCACCGCCGGAAACCCTCAAGGTGGCCACCAACGAAATGGGTGGCTACCGCAACAGCTTCGCGGTCGCCCTGACCGGACTCGACATCGAAGCCAAAGCCGAGCTGGCCCAGGCTACGTTCTGGGACGCCTGCGCCTTTGGGCCCGACGACTTCGATTCTGTTGACAGCGAAGTGGTACGTACCGACTCGTTTGATCCTGCCACCCAGGCCGAAGCTACGGCCCTTTGGCGGGTGTCGGTCAAAGATGGGGACGAGCGCAAGGTCGGAAGGGCGTTCACCGATGCCATGATCCACACCGCTCTGGCCAGTATCCCCGGCATGTACGCCCTCGGTGGCGGACCGACGCCCGCAACCCCGTACGGAGTCTACCGGCCAGCCAAAATCGATCGGGCTCTGATCCCTCAATACCTGCATGTGCTCGGCGGCGAGTCCACCGTTGTCGATGGCGACGTGGAGGCCTCGACCGCGCTGGCGAAGGTGGAGGAACCCGGTTCACCCGAGTCGATCACCGGTTCGACCACCGACGTTCCGCTGGGCATAATCGTGGGGGCACGCTCAGGCGACAAGGGTGGCGACGCCAATCTTGGTGTATTCGTGCCGAGCATGGACCACTACCGGTGGCTGCGATCGTTCCTCACCGTCGAACGGCTGGCTACCCTGCTGCCCGAGGTCGAGGGTCGCCCGATTGAGCGGTTCGAGTTTCCCAACCTTCGATCGCTCAATTTTGTACTACGTGGATTTCTCGACGAGGGCGTTGCCGCATCCACCCGTACCGACCCTCAAGCCAAAGCTCTGGGGGAATGGCTGAGAGCGCGGATCGTGCCGGTTCCGAGCGAGTTCCTTCGCGGGGCCAACGAGGTGCCGCTGTAAGGGAAACGTCACACGATTTCCACGATGCGGCACGAGCCCAGTTCAGAGCGTTGCGTCCGTACTAAATGCGACCGTTTTGGCTTGTCAGAGCCTCGGTGTGCTGGAAGTGAGAACCTCTTACCTCTATGGTCAACGTGTCATGCGGCACAGTGAAACAACTGTGCCCCTCATCAACGGGAGACTTCACAGGTGAATTGGAAAGTATTTGATCAGGCTCGCAAAGACGTGGGCCCTGTCGAACTGGACTTGATCGAGTCCTACGCACAGGGAAAAGTCAGCCGGCGTAACTTCGTGAAGCGCGGCACCATCATCGGTCTGTCCGCTCCGTTCATGGGTGCAATCATCGCGGCCTGCGGGAGCGACGGGGACGAAGGCGGAACAACCACCACTGCTGGTGGTGGCGAAACCGATGGTTCGGCCGCAACAACAGCCCCCGCCCCAACCGGCGGCGCCGGAGGCAACCTCGTCGTTGCCATCCAGGAAGGAGACGCCAACTCCGGTCTCGATCCGGTGGCCATGCTCGACCTCGGCACGTATGCGGCCTGCTCGCAGTCGTTCGAGTACCTGGTAGGCCTAGGTGCGGATGGCAACATCGCCGACACCGGTCTTGCCACCAGCTGGAGCCCCAACGCCGACGGCTCGGTGTGGACCTTCGAACTGCGCGACGGCCCGGTCTGGACCGACGGCTCCCCGGTCACGTCGGCCGACGTAGCGGCAACCATGGACCGGGCAGCAGAATTCGGCAACGCCGGTCTCGCCGGAGTGATCGGTGAGGGCTCGACCGACTCATCGGATCCAAAAAAGGCTGTCATCACGCTGCTCGAACCCAACGGCAACTTCCCGGTATTGGTCTCGATCTTCAACAGCCAGTCGCTCATCACGCCGGCCGACTACACCAGCGGCACGACCCTCGACGAGCGGCCCGAGGGCTCAGGCCCGTTCCTGCTCGAGAGCTTCGATCCCACCAACTTCGTGCTCAGATACAGGCGCAACGAGAACTGGTGGGGCGGCACGCCCAACCTCGAAACCGTCGAGTTGCGGGGCTTCACCGACCTGAATGGCACCGGCGTGACCGCCATGACGGCGCGCGAGGTCGATGTCCTTCAGAACTTCGCCGTGGTCGGCGGCGAAGGGCTGCTCAACGACAGTAACTTCGTGACCCTCGAGCCGCCTTCGTCGAACCACCGCCAGCTGTGGTTCAACACTCAGCAGGGCCAATTTGCCGCCGACAAGCGACTGCGGCAAGCCCTCGGCTGGACCCTCAACCGTGACCAGATGATCAGCGTCCTCTTCTCCGGCAGGGCAGTGAAGGGCAACGATCACCCGATCTTGTCGACCTTGCCGTTCTTCGACGAGAGCGCGACCCCTCAGCGCACGGTCGACATCGACATGGCGAAGGCACTGATGGCTGAAGCCGGCGTGGACAGCATCACGTCCACCATCGAGGCCGGCAACGTCGGCGAAATCCCGGAGCTGGCAGGAATCATCGCGGCAAACGCGGCACCGGCCGGTTTCAACTTCAGCGCCAACGTGCAGGACAACAGCACCTTCTACGGCGCTGCTTGGTGTCCTGGCCCCAGCGACAGCGATCCCAGCCTTCCCTGCGATGGTGCCGCCGATTTCGGGATCGTCGACTACGGTCACCGCCCCGTGCCCGACATCTTCTTGTCGTCGGCGCTGTCAACCGGTGGCGTGTGGAACTCATCCAACTTTGCCAACGCTGAGTTCGACTCGCTGCTCTCGCAATACCGCACCGCAATCGACGTCGACGGCCAGAAAGCCGCGATCGGGAAGATCCAGGTTCTCATGCATGATGAGCAGCCGGCGCTATACCCGTTCTTCTTCAACTTCCTGGCTGGCCACGACGCAAGCGTGTCTGGAGTTCAGGTCACCGCGCTCGGTCATCTCTTGCTCGGACGGGCTTCCAAGGCCTAGCACGCCTGTCAGCCGGCCCTCGGCCGGATCTGCGTACCGCCGGGTCGGGGAGAAAAATCTTCCCGATCCAGCGGCGGCAGTCTTCACCATGTTCTAGTTTCGGGAGTACCTATGGCTCGTCTTATCGCCCGGCGACTGCTTCTTTCGATATTCACTCTGTTCATACTTTTGATCGCTGTCTTTGCGCTCACCAGGGTGTTTCCCTCAGACATCGCCCGTCAGTTGGCAGGTCCATTCGCTCCACAGGAGCGGGTCGACCGTCTGAACGACGAACTGGGACTGCTCGATCCTCTCCCCGAGCAGTTCTGGCGACTTCTCAAGGACGTGTTCACATTCGGTTCGGGTGATTCGTTCAGTCAGCCGGGCGTGTCAGTGCGGGAACTGATCGGCCCCGCCTTGTGGAACTCGGCCAAACTCGTTGGCCTCTCGATGCTGATCTTCCTTCCGTTGTCGATCGTTGGCGGGATTTTGGCCGCCCGCCGCAAGGACTCCAGGCTCGATCGGGGAATCGTCTCCTTCGGCCTCGCCAGCGCATCGATTCCCGACTTTGTCTCCGGCGTGCTGCTCCAGTTCTTCATTGGAGTACAGCTTGGCTGGCTCCCGGCGACGTCGAGTTCGGTGCCCGACGATGCCGGCTTTTTCACCAGCCTTCGGTTCATCCTGTTGCCGGCGTTGGCGATCGTGTTGGTGTACTTCGGCTACATCGCCCGGATTACCCGAGCCGGCGCGATCGGGGTGTTCGAAGCCGATTACACCCGCACCGCGTACATGAAGGGCCTCAAACCCATCGAAGTGATCCGCAAACATGTTCTGCGCAACGCCCTCCAGCCCACTGTCGCAGTCACCGGCACGCAGATGGGGTACCTGTTCGGCGGACTCGTCGGCCTCGAAACGGTGTTCAATTACCCGGGACTCGGGGGGCTCATCTTCAAAGCGGCGAAGGCGCCGGACCTGCCGCTCTTGCAGGCCGGCGTGCTCACCGTTGCGGTGATCTTCATGCTTGCCACCCTCGCCGCTGACCTTTTGATCGCCTGGATGAATCCCCGGGCCCGAACCGCGACGGAGGCCTGATCGTGAGCGACCTTGTGAATCCAGGCAACGAAGTGAATCCAGCCAACGAAAACGACGACGAGATCGAGGTGGAAGAGCCAGAAGCGGTTCCGGTGGCCACCGCACCGGCCCAGGATCGCCAAACGGTTCGGAAGGAACAGCGCCGACAATTGCTCCGAGATCCCAGCTTCATCATCGGCTTTTCGATCGTGCTGCTCTGGATCTTGTGTGCAGTCTTCCCCGGGCTCCTGACCACCCGGTCGCCCGATGTGGGTGTCACCCTCGCTGATGGCACGTTCCTGGCACGCAGTTCGCCGGGGGCCGACGCCTGGTTCGGGACCGACGGCATCGGGCGCGACGTATTCAGTCGCGTGATTTACGGAGCCCGAAGCGTTCTGACTACCGCACCCGTGGCCGCAGCCCTGGCTGTCGCGGCGGGAGCGTTCCTTGGGCTGCTGATGGGGTACTTCAGAGGCTGGGTCGACGAGGTGATCAGCCGGATCAGTGAGGCCTTCCTCTCGCTCCCCGTCGTGCTTCTCGCCATCATGGTGCTGGTCGTATTCGGCTCATCCAACCTCGTCATCATTCTCACGGTCGCCGGCCTGTTCACACCGGTCGTTGCTCGAACGGTACGAAGCGCCGTCTTGGCCGAAGCGCAGCTCGACTACGTGACGTCGGCCAAGCTGCGCGGTGAACCGTCGTGGTTCGTGATGAGCAGGGAGATCCTTCCGAACATCACCAACATCCTTGTTGTCGAGTTCACCGTGCGGGTCGCCTACGCCATCTTCACCATCGCCACCTTGGCATTCCTCGGGTTCACCGGCGACGCCCTGCGAGCCGACTGGGGCAACGACATCGCCAATACCTACACACTGATTCAGGCCGGTCAGTGGTGGCCCACGATCTTCCCATCCCTCGCGATTGCCGCGCTGGTCATCGGCGTGAACCTGATCGCCGACTCGCTCGACAAGGCGCTGAAGTCATGACATTGCTTGAATCCGAATCACCGATCGACAGAGGCGACCCGAATACAGCCGCCCTCGCGGTGCAGGACCTTCGCCTCGTCTACCTGGTCCGCGGCAAGCCCCGCGAGGTCCTCCGCGGCGTCACCTTCCAGGTCCGTCCCGGCGAGGCGTTCGGCTTGGTCGGCGAGTCCGGCTGTGGCAAGTCGACCACCGCCTACGCCGCCCTTCGGTACATGCCGGACAACGGCCGGATCACCGGTGGGCGCGTGTTGGTCAACGGGGCCGACGTGACCAAGATGTCCAACAATGAGCTGCGGAAGTTCCGGGCAACTCAGGCGTCGATGGTCTATCAAGATCCGGTCCAGGCGATGAATCCGTCGCTGAAGATCGGCGAGCAGGTCGCCGAGTGCTTCACGATCCTCGGCCACGGTAAAAACGAGTCGGAGGATCGGGCGCTGCAGGCTCTCACGCGGGTCCATATCGCGGCCCCGGCGAGCGTGATGGATCGCTATCCGCACCAGCTGTCGGGAGGCATGCTCCAGCGGGTCGTGATCGCCATGGGACTGGCCAAGGATCCCAAACTGCTCGTGCTCGATGAGCCGACAACGGGCCTCGATGCCACCGTCGAGGCCGAGGTGCTCGATCTCGTGCGCGAGCTCCGCGATCAGACCAACGCCGCCGTGCTGCTCATCGCCCACAACCTCGGCGTCATCCGCACGATGTGTGACCGAGTGGGTGTGATGTATGCCGGGAAGATGGTCGAAGAAGCGACGTCCGACGAGCTGTTCGAACAGCCCAAGCATCCGTACACCATCGGACTCATGCACGCGATTCCTCGTCACGGACTCCGCAAGACCGATCGGGCCCTATCCACGATCCCGGGAAACATGCCGAGCATCGGCACCGAGCTTCCCACCTGTGTCTATGTCGACCGGTGCCCGATCGCCACCGAGACATGTCGCACTGAAGTTCCGCCGCTGGTCGCCCTCAACGACGGTCGCTGGACTCGATGCCATCACAGCGACGACGTCGACGCCATCGTAGAGCCCGATGCCGTGGCCGAAGAGCACGAGATCTCCGACGAACGGATCATCGAGCTCAACGGCGTGTCGAAGACGTTCCGTCAAGCGGGTCACGATGTGCCGGCGCTTGTTTCGGTCGATCTCGGTTTCGCCGAGGGTGAAACCTTGGGCCTGGTAGGCGAATCGGGGTCGGGGAAGTCGACGTTGGCCAAAACCATGCTCGGAGTCCACGGACCCGACACGCCGGGCACCATCACGCTCGATGGCAAGCCGATGAAGTCCATGGCCACCGAGCGACGCGACGAAGCCATTCGCGCCATCCAGATGGTGTTCCAGAATCCCGACTCGGCCCTGAACCGAAGCTGGACGGTGCGCAAGATCCTGCATCGCACCGTCACCCGCCTCACGACGATCAGTGGTGAGGAGGCTCACAATCGAGTCAGTGAGATCGCCGAGGCCATGAGGTTGTCGGAGCATCACCTCGACATGCGCCCCCGGCAGCTGTCAGGCGGTCTCAAGCAACGCGTAGCGATCGCCCGGGCCTTCGCCGGCGACCCGAGGGTCGTGGTGTGCGACGAGCCGACGTCGGCCCTCGACGTATCGGTACAGGCGGCAATCCTCAACCTGCTCGCCAGCCTCCAACGCGACGAACGCACCAGCTACCTCTTCATCACCCACGACATCGGCGTGGTCCGCTACCTCGCCGACCGGATCGCCGTGATGTACGTCGGCCGGATCATGGAGAAAGGGTTGACCGAAGACGTCTTCAACGGTCCTGTCCACCCTTACACCGAGGCGTTGCTGTCCGCGGTGCCAGCTGTTGATGGCGTGGCCCATGATCGAATCCCACTCGAGGGAGACATCCCGTCGCCGGCTGATCCACCTCCGGGCTGTGTGTTCCACACCCGCTGCAAGTATCACATCCCCGGAACGTGCGACACCGAGGTGCCGCCAACGGTCACGGTGAGCCACCGGCACGAGATCACCTGCCACCTTCCGATCGATCAGTTGCCGACGCCGGTCACGATCTCGGTCTAGGAGCTCACAGGGCGCTTGAACCCCTGGGCCGGTGGGGATCCCCCTACTGTGAGAGTCGCACGACCTATGGTGGTTGTTCACGGTTCCGGGCCATCCTTGAATGTCGCGGCGCCACCCCTCAGCGTCGCCCTTCTCTGCGGAGGAAGAAACACTCAATGGCCCTTGCGACCACACCTGCTGCAACCCTGCCTCCTGAGCTTCGCCTCACCCACCTCAAGCAGCTCGAAGCCGAAGCGATTCAGATCATCCGCGAGGTGGTTGCACAGTTCCAGAAGCCCGTGATGCTCTACAGCATCGGCAAAGACTCGTCGGTGCTCCTCCACCTGGCCCGCAAGGCGTTTCATCCCGGCAAGATTCCGTTCCCCCTGCTCCACGTCGACACGACGTGGAAGTTCCGCGAAATGATCGAGTTTCGAGATCGAATGGCGGAGGAAATCGGGTTCGAACTGATCGCCCACACCAACGCCGATGGGGTATCCCAAGGCATCAACCCGTTCGATCACGGCTCGAAGAACTACACCGACATCATGAAGACCCAGGCGCTCAAGCAGGCGCTGAGCGCCGGCGGCTACGACGCCGCCTTCGGGGGTGCGCGTCGCGACGAGGAGAAGAGCCGGGCCAAGGAGCGGGTGTTCAGCTTCCGTGACAAGAACCACCGGTGGGATCCCAAGATCCAGCGCCCCGAGCTCTGGAGCCTCTACAACGGCCGGGTCGACAAGGGCGAGAGCATCCGCGTGTTCCCGATCAGCAATTGGACCGAACTCGACGTGTGGCAGTACATCCATCTCGAAGAGATCCCGATCGTTCCGCTGTACTACAGCGCGGTCCGCCCGATCGTGAAACGTGACGGTGTCTTGATCATGGTCGACGACGACCGATTCCAGTTCGAAGATGGTGAGGAACCCGAGATGATGTCGGTCCGGTTCCGGACGCTCGGTTGCTATCCCCTGTCAGGGGCGGTGGAGTCAACCGCCGACACGCTTCCCGAGATCATGCAAGAGATGCTCCTCGCAACACGCTCAGAGCGGGAGGGACGAGTGATCGACTACGACCAGTCGGGGTCGATGGAAGAGAAGAAGCGTGAGGGGTACTTCTGATGACCCACCAGAGCGAACTCATCGCCACCGACATCGAGGCCTACCTGGCCGAACACGAAC
>JABDJU010000078.1 GCA_013003325.1 Acidimicrobiales bacterium | reverse complement strand
GTGCGAACGATCGGGTCGGCGACCAGCGGCGCGGCCGATGCGACGAGCGGCTGGTGCCGGCCGAGCGTGGTCGACTTCTCGAGGTCGGCGTGGCGCACCAGCGCCCCGATGCGGTAGACGCCCTGGTCGTCGGGTCCGTGCTGATCGAGGCCCGGCAGATTGTTGATGTCGATGATGGTGGCCGGGGTGGCGAAGCGAAGCTTCATCATCGGGATGAGGCTCTGGCCGCCGGCAAGGACCTTGGCCTCTCCGTTTCCAGCGTTCAGCAGTGCGATTGCTTCTTCGATGCTGGTCGGGGCCTCGTAGCGAAAGCGACTTGGATACATGTGTCTCGGTTCTCTCTGTACCTATAGGGACGCTGGGCCGGGACGGCTTTGCTGGCCAGGGTCGGGGCGGCTCTCCTCGGCGGAGTCGGTGGGACCCTGCTCGCCGGGGTCGGGAACAGCCCGCGGGAGCGAATCGGGGTCGGGGTCGGGCCGCTTCTCTTGATGCGGCGGCCACGGTCCCTGTACCGGCTGACCGGCGACCTTCAGGTGATCGATGAACTGGGGCCACGCCCAGACCGTCGGACTCGGCCCCTCCTTGGGTGTGTCTGCGATCAGTTCGTACAACCGCGGGTTTCCTGCGCTCTGTCCGGACGACTCAATAGCCACATTTCCCCATTTCTCGCCATTCATGGTGGCACGAGTCACACTATGCCGAGCCGCAGCTCAGCGCCAACTCCGACGTAGCTTCGCGGCAGCACGGGCAGCATCGGTACGGTGGCGACATGGCCGTTCGTTCGCTCGATCACGTCAACATCGACACGTGCCGGTTGGACGAAACCGTCGCGTTCTACCGCGACGTGCTCGGGCTTCAGAGCCGCCCGAAACCGTCGGGCAACCCGGGTGTGTGGCTGTATTGCGGCGATCGGGCGATCGTGCACATCAACGTGGTCGAGAGCGACGAAGAGGGCATGACACCGGGCACTGGCAGATTCAACCATGTCGCATTCGAGGCGGCGAGCGTCGATGAGCTGTGTGGTGCGCTCGACCGTGGCGGCCACGCCTACAAGCGATCGAGCCGACCCGACCTCGGCATCACACAACTGTTCACCACCGACCCGAACGGCGTATCGGTCGAGCTGAACGTGCCCATGCCATGACCGGCGCGGGTGCGCCGAAAGTGTTGCTGTCCAACACTCTCGACCCATCTCGGTGGCAGGAAGTTGCTGAACCTGCACCGGTAGGCGAGGCTGGCGCGATGTCATTGATTCGCCACGACTGGACCGTCGACGAGATCCTGGGTTTGATCGAACGACCCTTCCACGATCTACTCGCCGACGCCCACAATTGCCATGTGGAGCGCTTCGCAGCTCACGAGGTCGAAGCCGCCAAGCTGCTGTCGATCAAGACCGGCGGCTGTCCAGAAGACTGCGCCTACTGCCCCCAGTCGGCCCATCACAACACCGGACTCACACCGTCGCCGCTGATGGATACCGACACCATCGTGACCGCGGCGGTCGAAGCGAAAGCCGAGGGGGCTACCCGGTTCTGCATGGGCGCTGCGTGGCGTGCACCGTCGGACACCCAGGTGAAGTCGGTTGCTGAGTCGGTTCAGGCGGTCGGCGAGCTCGGCATGGAGACATGCGTGACGCTGGGGATGCTCACCTCCGATCAGGCGACCGTCCTCGCCGACGCCGGGCTCGACTACTACAACCACAACCTCGATACCTCACCCGACTTCTACGGACAGATCATCACCACCCGCACCTACGAAGACCGGCTAGAGACACTGGCCAACTGCCGTGACGCCGGAATTCACCTCTGCACCGGCGGGATCGTAGGCATGGGCGAGACCCGACGGCAGCGAGCCGGATTGTTGGCCCAACTGGCAACACTTGACCCTCACCCCGAGAGCGTCCCCATCAACCTGCTGATTCAGGTGCCGGGCACTCCGATGGACTCTCTGCCCGAGTTCCCGCCTCTCGAGTTGGTCAGAACCATCGCCGCCGCCCGACTCACCATGCCAGCATCGGTTGTTCGGTTGTCGGCCGGGCGGGCGTCGATGTCGGAGGAGCTGCACGCGCTCTGCTTCCACGCCGGTGCCAACAGCATCTTTCTAGGCGAACGACTGCTCACCGCATCGAACAACGGCTCCGACGCAGACCACGAGATCCTCGGACAACTCGACACCGCTCTGAGGGTCTGACCCCTCAAACGGTTGCTCGGCAAAGATTCTGGGAGGGTCGGGCGAAGCCGTAGCGTGAAGTCATCGTAGGTTTACTCGTCACCACCATTGGCGCGTACCCAAAGCCACCCGGGCTGCCGGTGACCGATTGGTTCCACGGCGAAACGACCATGGGTCCTGACGCAACCCTGGCCATGAACGAAATGGCCGACAACGCCGAAAGAATCGACGTGGTTGCGCAGCTCGATGCCGCCACCCGGGCTGCCGTCGCTGACCAACTCGAATGCGGTGTCGATATCCCGACCGACGGCGAAATGCGCCGAGAGAACTACCTCCACTACCACTGCCGGCACCTTCACGGCATCGACTTCACACGGTTGACCGATCGACTGCTGAGGAACGGCTCGTGGAGCGGGAAGGTGCCGACCTTTGTCGGACCGATCTATCCGAGGGATCACTTCCTACACCGTGACCACGAGATTGCGAGCGCCGGAGTCGAAGCTCCGATCAAGATCACCGTGCCTGGTCCCATCACACTGATGGACTCAACGGCCGATGCCCACTATGGCGACGACCGCGCCTGGGGCGAAGCCCTCGCAGCGGCCATCAACGACGAAGTTCTTCACCTCACGGGCGGCGGCTGCACCCAGATTCAGATCGATGAGCCGGCCTTCGCTCGCTACCCGGACCGGGCCCTCGACTTCGGTTTCGATCTGCTGGAACGTTGCCTGTTCGGCGTGCCCGAAGGCGTCACAACCACACTGCACATGTGCTGCGGCTATCCCGACCGGCTCGACAACGAGGACTACCCCAAGGCCGACCCCAGCGCGTACCTGACCCTGGCCCCGCACGTCGACACCGCACCGATCGACATCGTTTCGATCGAAGATGCTCATCGACCCAACGACCTAGATCTGTTCCGCCGCTTCGAACGGGTGAGCGTGGCGGTCGGAACGGTGGCGATCGCCAGGTCCACGGTCGAGTCGCCCGAGGCGATTGCAGCCAGGCTCGGCGAGGTCGCGGACATTCTGGGAACCGAACGCCTGGTCGCGGCACCCGACTGCGGGCTCGGCTTGCTGGACCGCAGGACCGCGATGGCCAAACTTCGCGCCATACGAGCCGGCGCTGACTGTCTGGGCAGCTAGCCGGCAGCGGCTGACGAGCAGGCGCTCGATGGGCCGGAAGTGTTGCCGTCCAACAACTTCGACGCATGTCGACAAAGGATTCGCTGAGGGGTCTGACCCCTCAGGGGCGTGCGGTTGCGGGCTGATCAATCGTGTCGAGGAACGTGTCGGCCCAGAGTCGGTGACCGTTGTCGTTGGGGTGAAACCCGTCGGCTGCCATCAGTCCCTTCCACGAGGTGAGAGCTGCGCCGACGTCAGCCACCGGACGCCCACACCGTGCGGCCTCGGAGAGGATGTGTCGATTGACCGCCTTGGCCAGCTGGCTTCGAGCGTCTGGGATGG
>JABDJU010000030.1 GCA_013003325.1 Acidimicrobiales bacterium | reverse complement strand
CGGTGCGATTTTGTAGGCGACTTCGACGTCGATTTCGGCCCGGGTTCGTTCACGCTTCCGACGATTCGCCACAGGCCGAGTGTAAGGCCATAAGAGTGGCTGATGGAAGTCTGGTCAGATGACACTTCGTCGAGATGCTGACAGTACCGCTTCTCTCCCCAGACGATTCGCACGATCGATACGTCCACAAGCAGGCGGTACTACGGCACGACCACTTCGGCCGAATCAGTTGGCGTAGGTGCGGGTGGCGGCAGGGGCTGCAAAAGGCGCTGTAAGGCTGCGGCATGGTTCTTGAGCGCCTTACGCCCAACTGCGGTGATCGCGAACCAGGAGGCCCGGGTCTTGCCCTTGCCGGTGCGTTTGGAGGTCACATAGCCGGCATCGAGCAGCACCTTGAGTTGCTTGGAAAGATCCGAATCTGTGAGCTGGAGTTGCTCCCGGAGGTAGCCGAACTCAACCTTCTTCGCGGCCGACAACAGTCCCATCGCCGCAAGCCGTTTCGGGGCCGTGAGATTGGGATCGAGGTCGTCGAGGCTCATTGGATGGGGGCACGACGGTCGCGGACGAGGCTGAGGATTGCTCGAATGCCCAGGAAGAGCGCGGTGGTGAGAATCCAACCGAGCAACGCCCAACCGGGAACGAAGTCGTCGTAGCCGATGGACGAGACCGCGGTCCCCCAGAGTCCGATGAGCACGAAGGTACCCAGCCCGAAGGGCACGATCAGCATTGCGCTTCGAGCCGACGGGCGGGGACGCACGGGGCGGCGATGTCGATCGTGCGCGGCGAGCATCAAACAGGCGATCATGACCAAGCCGAGCATTCCCGACGAACCGTCTTGTGAGAACAAAGTGGCTGCCGCAATCGCAGCAGCGGCAAGCGGTGCGTACCACCACGGCCCGAAGTCGAGCGCTTGGTCAAACTCAACTGAGGCACGGGCACGTTCGAGGAGCGCTAGATCTGCCTGGGGGTCGAGCTCATCATTTTGGTTTTCCATATTGTCAAGTTACCCGATTACTTGCCATTCCGTCAAGTCTATCTTCAGATCGGCTCTAATTCGCCAACATCCTCGCTCCCGAGTCGGACCGCGGTTGACCCTGGAGTCAAACAGACCGCAAGATTGAACCATGCCTTCGCTCGAAACCGTCCGGTCGTTCCTTGCCGAAGAAACCGGACTGGCGGTCGTCAGCACTGTTCGATCCGATGGCTCGATTCTCTCCAGCGTGGTGAACTGCGGTGTGATCGATCACCCGGTATCAGGCGAGCCCCGAGTGGCGCTCGTTTCGAGAGGCGGTGCGGCTCGGCTCGGCCACATTCGGAAGGGATCTCAGGTCACCGCCACCGCCCGACGGGGATGGAAGTGGGTGTCTGTCGCCGGACCGGCCGAGCTGATCGGTCCCGACGACAATACCAACCAGCTCGATCAGGACCGAATCCGGGTTTTGCTCCGTGACATTTTCACTGCCGCCGGGGGCACCCACGACGACTGGGAAGAGTACGACCGGGCCATGCGGGATGAAGGCCGCACCGCCGTGCTGATCGAGCCCAAACGAATCCTCGGGCGTGCCTGATTCGACGCCTCTCGAGAAGCACTATTTCGCCAACCCGAGGATGCGACGAGCACCGTTGGCCACGACCGCGAAGATCACTACGCCAGCCACCAGGTCAGGAACTGCGGAGTCGAACAGCGCAACACCGAAGGCTGCGACGATCACGAGTGCATTGACCTTGATGTCGTTGGCGGTGAAGATCCAGCTCGCTTGGAAGTGCGCCTCACCACTGCGGACACGTCGCAACACGACAAGGGTTGCAACGTTTCCGGCGAGCGCCAGCAACGACACCACGATCATCGAGTTAGTGTTGGGCAGCGCCTCGTCGCCCACAAAGCGTCGAATTACCTCCGCGATCCCGAGCAACGCCAGCCCCAGCTGTAAGTAGCCGCTAACACGAGCGAGTCGGTTCTTTCGAGCAATCGACGTTCCAACGGCGGCGAGGCTAAGGGCATAGACGCTCGCATCGGCCCCCATGTCGAGAGCGTCGGCCACCAGGCCCATTGACCCG
>JABDJU010000365.1 GCA_013003325.1 Acidimicrobiales bacterium | reverse complement strand
GACTGAAGGCGGCTGCCGACGCGCTCGAAACCGAACCGAAGGTGCACGTGGTCGCTGGCGCAGAGTCGGCGGTCCCCGAGGCATGGTTCACCGAGGAGGTGAAGATCGACCGCAGCGAGGGCCCGGTCATCGAGCCGAGGGCTGAGTCGATCGATGTCGCCGACCTGGGGGTCGAGTGGGAATGGGAAAAGTCGCCCGAGATCACTCTGGTAGCGGTCGAGTCGGTCGATCAGGCGGTCGAGCTGTTCAACGGCATGTCGCCCCGATTCGCCGCTTCGTTGGTGAGCGACGACCGGGCCGAACAGGACGCCTTCTTCGCAGCGGTCGATTCGCCCTTCGTCGGTGACGGATTCACCCGGTGGGTCGACGGTCAGTACGCCCTGAACCAACCCGAACTCGGCCTGTCCAACTGGCAGTTCGGCCGGCTGTTCGCTCGCGGCGGCGTGCTCAGCGGGGCCAGTGTGTTCACCGTGAGAACCCGGGCCACCCAGGACGACTCCAACCTGCGGCGCTGAATCCGGCTAGCCCGGCGGGGTCCACACGTTGAACCAGTCGGAAGGGTGGCGCCTCGACGACCACGGATCGTTCGGTCCCAAACCCATCGAGTCGAGAATCCAGGCTTTGAGGTCGGCCGCGGACCACCCGAACTCGGCGATCTGGGGCAGGGTCATGGCGCCGTCACGCTTGGTCAGCCGATCGCCGGTCCGGTTCACCACCAGCGGCACATGAGCGTAGGTGAACCGGCCGAGGTCGAGCGCCTCGGCGAGGAGGATTTGCCGGGCCGTCGACGACAACAGATCATCGGCCCGCACCACCGTGGTGACCCCCTGGGCGGCGTCGTCGACTACGACCACCAGGTTGTAGGCCGGGACGCCATCGTTGCGGCGGACCACGAAGTCGTCGACCACGAACTCCTGCGGGCCGTTGTTCCGGTCGTCGAAGACCACCTCGGCTCCCGCGGACCGGAACCGCAGAGCGGCCGGTCGGTCGCCGGCCCGTCGCTCGCGGTCGGCGGTGGACAGATTGGTACAGATGCCCGGATACATGCCCTGGGGCGGTCCGTGGGGCGCGGAAGCTGCCTCTCGGATCTCTCGCCTGGTACAGAAGCACGGGTAGGTGCGGTCGTCGGTCACGAGGGCGTCGATCGCCTCCCGGTACCGATCGAGATGGTCGGACTGCCACAACGGCTCCTGGTCGGGATCCATGCCGAGAGCGGCGAGCGAGTCGAGCTGGCGGGCTCCGGTGGCGCGGTCGGAGACCGCCCCGTCGAGGTCTTCGAATCTCACCAGCCATGCCCCGCCGCGCTCGCGGGCGTCGAACCACGACGCCAGCGCCGTGCGGAGGTTGCCGACGTGGAGATCGCCGGTCGGGCTGGGGGCGAAGCGGCCGGTCACAACAATCGGTTCCGGCTGAGGTGGCCGCGGGCGATGTCGATCGGGTCATCGCCATCGGACAGCTCCCCCTTCAGCTCGGTCATCGTGGCGGTGTCGAGGGTGACCATCAACGACTCGAGGAACGGGGTGAGCCAGTCGTTCCACCGGTCGTAGAAGTCGGCATCGAACATGTAGGCGGCGTTGCGGGGTTTGAACACCAGCTGGGCCTGACCATCGGATTCGAAACGGTCGATCACGACGAGGCCTCTGTCGTCGATGGCCGGGTCGACGCCGGGAACGAACGCCACCGTGCAATCGCCGGCGTCGACCAGCGACAGCAGATCGGCCGAGTCGTGCACCTCGAGCTGTTCGGCCGGCACGGTGAACTCGGTGGCCCGCTCGAACCGCACCAGGCCGTCCGGGCTCTGGAACGTCTCCCGGTCGACGCACACGATCGCGTCGAAGCTGGCGGCGAGCCGCCGGGCGAGCCGGTTCATCGAGATCGGGTCGCCGCTTTCGTCGGTGGCGCCATCTTCTTCGGCGACGGCGACCAGCGACTCGTCGAACCCGGAATGGTCCGACCACTCCACCCCGTTGGTCCTATCCCGGGTCCGCAGAGAGGTGGCCAACGCCGTCGTGGTCTCGAACTCGTCGGTCTCCCCCAGGTGGATAAACCAACCCGTGCCGATGTCTTCGGGCGCCACCTGGAGGCGGCCGGCCACCAGGTCGTCTCGGTTGAGGGCGGTGCCTTCGGTATTCGACCGGTCGAGCACCGTGGCGCCCCGCTCTTGAAGGGCCACGATCAACAAGGCGCTCATGATCCGGTCGCTGGCTGAGGGAGTACCGCCGACGGCAACCTCCACACCGTTCATCGGGCCCTCGATCAGCGGCGCCCCCGTGTGCGATGGTCCCGAGCACGCCGACACCATCAAGGTGGCCAGCAGCAGCCAGCGAAGCATCAGAGCAGCACCTGCGAGATCGTGTGCAGGATCAGACCGGCCAGGCCGCCCACGATGGTGCCGTTGATCCGAATGAACTGAAGGTCGCGCCCGACCTTGTCCTCGATCAGCAGCACGGTCTCCCGGGCATCCCATCTTTCCACCGTGGTCGAGATCACGTTCACCACCGGGTCGCCGCCGTGTTCGGCGATGTAGCCAGCGCCTTCGATGAGGAACTTGTCGACGGTGGCCTGCAGCTCGAGATCGGTCTGCAGCCGCTCTCCGGTCTCCATGATCGCGGTGGTCACCTGTTGCCGCAGTTCTGATTCGGGGTCGTGGGACGCCTCGATCACGCCGTCCTTGATCCGCTCCCACAGACCACCAACCCAGTGCCGAACCTCGTCGTTGGCGAGGATCTCTTCTTTCAGTTCTTCGCCACGGGCCACCAGCTCGGGAGAGGTCTTCAGCCGTTCGGCCAGATCCAGGGTTCGAAGGTCGAGGGCCCGGCGCAACTCGTGGTTTCGGTTTCCGCCCACCTCGCTGATGAACCGGTTCACGGCGTCGTAGATCTTTTCAAAGACCCGCTCGTCGACCGGTTCGGGCACCCACCAGGGTGACTCGGTCCTAAGTCGATCCCGGAACGTCTCCTTGTTCTCGTTGAGGAACGCCCCCATCCCCTTCAGGGTGCTGTCGATCAAGACCTCGTGGTGGCGACCCTCCAAACCCCAGTCGATGGCCCGCCCGGCGATCGGCGCCACCGGTACGGCCCGCACCCGGGTGAACACCACATTCTCGAGTCCGTCTTGAACCGTGTCGTCGTTCAGCACCTCGGTGACGCCTCGGATCACGGCCGATACCTGCTCGGTCACGGCCTCAGCCGTCGATCGATTGGCGAGCTGGCCACCGATTCGCTGCGACATGTGCTCCTCGGTGATCAGCCGGGTGAGGTTCTCCTTGGTGAGGAAGTGGTCCCGCACGAACTCGCCCAACGATTGCCCGATCTCGTTCTTTCGTTTGGAGATGATGGCGGTGTGCGGGATGCGCAACCCGAGCGGGTGCTTGAACAGAGCGGTGACGGCGAACCAGTCGGCCAGTGCACCCACCATGGCCGCCTCGGCCGTGGCGCGCACATAGCCGGCCCACTCCCGTCCATCTTCGTTGAGCTTGGCGACCACGAACACCAGGCCGGCGAAGACCAGAAGTCCTGTTGCGGCCCGCTTCATGGCCGCCACCGATGAGGGCATCTACAACCGGCTGATCAATCGTCGGGACTGCTCGGCAGCCTTGGCCCTGATCTCGGCGGCGTCGATCTGGGTGGTGCGTCCGTTCTCGAGCACGGTGCGGCCGGCCACGATCACGGTGAGGGGACGGATCCCGGTGTTCGACACGAGGTGCTCGGGCTCGATGTCGGCCAGCGACCAGTGCACCCGGTCCTGTCGGGCCTCGGGGACCAACAACCATCCCGCTTCGAGCCAGCTCCACGGGAGCCGGGGGCTGGTCCCGACGTTGCGTTCCCGCAGGCGGCCGTAGGCCACCCGGAACTCGGCCAACAGGTCGCCACCGAACCCGTCGGTACCCAGAGCCACCCGCGGTCCGAACCGACTCGGCATGCCGTAGCCGACGCCCCGATCCATGTTCGACCGGGGGCAGTGGGCGATGGTTCCGGCGATCTCGAGCCCGTCGGGCAGGTGAACCCCGTGGGCCAGCACCCAGCTGTCCTTGGAGCGACGGACCAGATCGGATCCACCGCCGGCGTCGCCGATACCCTCGGCCACCTTGGCGTGAATCCCCACCCCGAGCTCGTTGGCCATTCCGATGGCGAGATCGATGGTTTCGGGGCTGGCGGTAGCCGATGAGTCGATGCCGATCATGCCGCGACCGCCCGACTGGATGAACCGGCGCGACTCTTCCAGACCGAGGCGGGCGTTGTCGGCGCTGCGCAGATCCGAGGCGGCGTAGGAGCAGACCACCCGCACGCCAACCGAAGTGCAGGCTTTGGCGATGAGGGTGAGCGAACCCTCGATGGCGCGGGGACTGGCGTGGTGATCGATCACGGTGGTGCAGCCCGCCTCGAGTGCTTCGAGTGCGCTCAGCTGGGCAGCCGCTTCGATCATCGGGCTATCGAGAGCGTTCTCGATCGGCCAGATCACGTTCTTTAGAAGGTCGCTGAAGGTGCGGGGGGTCACTCGGGGGGCGGGCAGGCCTCGAGCCAACGAGGCGTACAGGCGGTGGTGGGCGCTGACCAGACCCGGCGTCGAACCACCCTGGCGGCGGGGCGTGGCAGAGGCCGGGTTGGAGGCCGTCTCGGCGCCACCCGGTTGGGCGATGGTGGATACCGCCTTGGCGTTGGGCGCCGGCGCGGGGGCCTCGGGCTCCGGATCGGGGGCCTGACCAAAAAAGCCGCGACGTTTCATGCGACCTAAACTAGCTGCGATCATGGTGGGAGTGTCTCGTGGGTGGTTGCTCCTTCTCAGCCTGATTGGAATCCTGGTGACGGCGTGCGGTGGGGACGCCGGGGAGCCGACGACCACCCTGCCTCCCAATGCGGCGGTGCCGGAGAGCCTCGACGGCTTCTGGCTGCTCACCGAAACCGACCTCACCCTCGACATCGATCTGGAAACGGCGGCGGTCGACGCACGCACGAACTGCGCTCGGCTGTTGGGCTCGGTCACGTTCCGAGACGGAGGTGAGGTCGCCTCGTTCTCGCTGCCGGGACGGGACGACTCCAGTTGCGACGACGCTGCCAAAGCCGAGACCGACCGACTGGTCGATCTGATGTCGGATGTCCAGCGGGCGGAAGCCGAACCCGGGGGGTACCTGCTGTTCGACGCCGAGGGCGAAGTGCTCGGAAGATTAGAGACCGGCGGCTGAACGCGACGCCGCCGGGCGGTGGGTGGCGATGATCACGTCGATTCCGCCGTTGCGGGTCTTGGCGACGGTCGTGAGCCTCCGGTCGATTCTCGACAAGCCCGAGGGTGCGACCACCGTGAGCGTGCTGTTGGGGCGTCGTTCCCGCACCATCTCACCCAGCCGTTTGTAGAGCGGATCGGTGCCCCGCGACCCGCTGGCTGACCGTTTGCCGTAGGGAGGATTGGTGATCACCAGTCCGGCGCTGAGGTCGCCTGTCATCTGGCCAACCGGCCGCACCGTCGCATCGATCTTCACTCCGGCCCGTTCGGCGTTGCGTTTCGCTGCTTCGATCGCCGCCGGGTCACGATCGGCAGCTTCGAGGGCCGGCAGTGTGGCCACGGCATGCTCAACGCTACGGGTTGCCGCTCCGCCGGTGACCGAGGCCCAGGTGCCCCCTTCGAACGAGGGCCAACGGTGAAAGGCGTAGTCCCGGCCGTCGCTGGGCGGCAGGGCGGCGGCGATCAGGCCGGCCTCGATCACAAAGGTGCCCGCGCCGGCGAAGGGATCGAGCACCGGCGAGGTGCGATCCCAGACCGAGCTGAGCACGGCGGCCGCAGCCAGTGTGGGGCGAAGCGACGCGCTCACCGTTTCGGTGCGCCACGAACGCTTGTGCAACGGCTCTCCCGATGTGTCGACGCTGAGGGTGACCGTGTCGTGATCGATCCGGACAACAAATACCTGCTCGGGCTGATCGTCGTCGGTCTTGGCCGGCCCGATGATGCCGTGCAGTCGGTCGGCGACGGCGTCGGTGTGGAACAGCCCGCTCTTGCGGGAGGTGACCCGAAACCGGGGCGCTACCCCATCGCCCAAATAGGAGGCCAGGTCGAGCTCGCCGACCCGGCGCTCGAGGTGGGCGAAGTCGGTGGCCCGGAACCGAGCGACCCGCACCAGCACCCGGGTGGCGGTCCGCAGCCAGAGGTTGGCCTCGTAGACCGCTCTCGTACTGCCTCGGAACGGAACTACACCGGCGGTCGGCGACCCCACCCGGTAGCCGAGTTCCCGAAGCTCGCCGGCGCACACCGGTTCGAGCCCCACCGGGCAGATTGCGACCGCATCGGCATTGGGGCGCTGGGACCGGGTAGACACCGCATCATCCTGGCAGCAGTAGGCACAATCTCATCCCCGAAGAGCCAAACGACCTTGGGCGGTCCCAACGAGCAGCTCCTACAATCAGGTCCAGCCGTGTCCACTGAACGGCCCGACGGCGGAACGACGAGGGAACCCGCAATGACCGAAGCCACTCGGTCCCGCCTCCGGCGTGACCAGTTGAAAGCCCTGGTTCTGGATGCCGGGGTGCAGTTGTTGCACGAGGACGGCATCGCGGCCAAAACCGCTCCACTCGGATACGCCGACGCGTTTCGCTGGCTTCAGGAGCACCGCGGTCTCACCGTCTCGCGGGCCCAGGTTCACCGCCGGATCTGGAACTCGCTGGCGGCGTATCGCGACGACGTGATGACCAATGTGGTGAAGCTCGGATTCCCCAAGGATGTGCTGCACGGCACCGAAGCCAACGCCGCCGAGGCCCTCGAGCAGCTCCCGATCGACGAAGCCGATGGGGAACAGCGGGTCACGATGCTGTGCGAAATGGCCCGAGCGCTGACCGACCTGAACGCGGAGGCGCTCCGCACTCGGCCGGCGATCGCCGCCGCCGACGCCCTATTCCTGATGCATGCTCTGGGAACCAACGAGGAGACCACCTCCCCAGCGGTGCAAGCCGCGATCGTGGCCAACAAGAACGAGATCCTCGATGCCTACGTCGACCTCTACGACCAGATCGGCGTCGCCTTCGACCTCACCGCCGGCGGTGACTGGGCCATGTCTCACGACGACGGGTTGCGTATGTTCGCCGAGGTCATCAGCTGCCTGAACCACGGGGCGGCGGGACGCAGTTCGTTCGACCCGAGCCTTCAGGAACTTCAGGTCGGCGGTGAGTTCTGGAGCGTAGAAGCTCTCGGGGTCTATGCCATCGTTGGGCACGTGGCCTCGTTGAAC
>JABDJU010000340.1 GCA_013003325.1 Acidimicrobiales bacterium | reverse complement strand
CACTCACAGTGACCGCCAAATACGGATAGCTCTTGTCGTCGCCGAGGCGGATGTTGAACCGGGGTAGATGCTTTTTGATCAGGTTGTATTCGAGCATCAACGCTTCGACGTCGGTGTCGACCTGGATCCACTCGACGTGGTCGGCGGTGGCCACCATCTGGGCGGTTCGGGCATGCAGATTCTTGGGGTTTTGGAAGTAGCTGCTCAGCCGGCTGCGCAGCGATTTGGCCTTGCCGACATAGATCACCCGGCCCTGGGCATCGAAGAACTGGTACGAACCCGGCGCATCGGGTATCGAACCTGCTGGAGGACGTTTCACCACTCGTCTCGATGCTAGCGACCGGCGCCAAAATCACTGGCCGTTGGGACTCAACTGCGGCCCGTTTCGTGCCGACCGAATAGGTAAGAGAGGAGGGCCGCGCATGGACCGCTGTATCAGTTGCCAGAACATCTTGCCGCGGACGGTCGATCGCTGCCCGGTGTGCGGCCACGACAACGCCCCGGCGAAGGTGGAGGTCCCAGAGGCGCCCGCCGGCCCCCAGGGCAAGGACTTCCTCGACGCCATCGGCAGCAAGCGACGGCGCACCGAAAAGGCTCCTCGGATCACCTCTCCTCGGAGCTCGCGGACGCCCAAGCGGACCGGTCACGACGGTGCCACCCCCCTCTATGAGAGCAAGACGACTCGAGAGGTCCGCGAGAGCGACTACGACCTCCCCGATCTCGGTGTGGAGACCAGGTCGGTCACGGCCATCTCGTCCCGGCTCAACTCGAACATCAAGATGGGTCGCCGGCAGTCCCATTCCCTGTTCGTCCTGGCCGCAACCGTGGTGTCACTCGCCGCACTGGCTGGCGGCACCGCGGTGGGCCTGCAACGCACCGGCCTGCCCGATCAGATCGCGATGACGTCGGTCGAAGTTCCGGTCAGCCCGACCGATGAGCCCGTGATCGTCGAGGGCCCGGTGGAGAATTTCGACCCCGCAGCAATCGTGTTGATAACCGAGACGCCGTCGTGTGGTGCTTCGATCAGAACCCACGGGGCTGTGGTCGAAGGCGGCACGGTCGTCGCCGCCATCGCAGCGACCGAGAACGGAACCGCTCCCCGACTCACTGGCGATGAGATCAACACCACCTCCGACATCATCGGCTTGTCCAACCCCAACGACCTGGCAGTGCTGCGGCCGGCGGATCGAATCGAGAACCGTCTCCGCATCGCCACCACAACCCCGGTACGAGTAGGCACTCCGCTGTCGCTCGTGACCATCCGAAGCGGCAAGGTCAACCTCTCCCCCGCCGTCGTCACCGACTTCCAGACCAGAGACGGAAACGTGCACGCTTTCAGCATCGGCACCCAGTTCGACGAGGACGGCGCCGCCATCGGCACCGGCTCCTTCGATCAGGGCACGTTCGTGCTCGACTCGGCCGGAGACCTGCTCGGCATGGCCGACAACAGCGGAGACTTTGTCACCGCTCAGCGGATCGCCGAAACCGTGGCCCGGTTCCAGGCCGACCCCACGTTCCCCGAACCGGTCTGCGGCTAGCTGCCGGATCGGGGGCGAATCGGCCGCTCCTATACTCATTTACATGCTGCGGATTCAGCGCAACCTGCCCGAGCGGTACTCCCGAGCCACCGATGCGGAACTGGAGCAGATGATCCGTGACGCCAAGGCGACGCTGGGCGACAACCTCTTCATCCTGGGCCACCACTACCAGCGCGACGACGTCATCCAGTTCGCTGATGCGCGGGGCGACAGCTTCAAGCTCTCGGTGCTCGCCCAGAAGCGGCCGCACGCCAAATACGTGGTGTTCTGCGGTGTCCACTTCATGGCCGAGAGCGCCGACATCCTCACCAACGACGACCAGGTCGTGATCCTGCCCGACCTCAACGCCGGCTGCTCGATGGCCGACATGGCCGATATCGATCAGGTCGAAGAAGCCTGGGAGGTGCTGTCCGAAACGATCGACATCACATCGGTTATCCCGATCACCTACATGAACTCGTCGGCCGCCATCAAGAGCTTCGTCGGTCGCCACGGCGGCGCCGTGTGCACCTCCAGCAACGCCCGCGCCGTACTCGAATGGGTCTTCAACGATCAGAAGGCCGAGAAGGTTCTCTTCTTCCCCGACCAGCACCTGGGCCGCAACACCGGGCTCGCCATGGGCTACAGCCTCGACCAGATGAAGCTGTGGAACCCCCGCTCCGATCGCGGTGGGCTCACCGAGGCCGACTGCAAAGAGGCGTCGTTGCTGCTGTGGAAAGGGCACTGCACGATCCACCAACGCTTCAGCCCCGAACAGGTTCGCGAGTTCCGCGCCGAACACCCCGACGGCATCGTGATCATCCACCCCGAGGCTCCCTATGAGGCATGTGCCGAGGCCGACTTCCTGGGCTCCACCAGCTACATCCTCAACAAGGTGTCCGAACTCCCAGCCGGCTCGACGGTAGGTATCGGCACCGAGGTGCACCTGGTCAACCGGATCGCTCAGGAGAATCCCGACAAGACCGTGGTGAATCTCGATCCAGTCATCTGCCCCTGCTCCACGATGGCCCGTATCGACATGCCTCACCTCGCCCACGTTCTGGAGAACCTGGTGGAGGGCAACGTGGTCAACCAGATCACGGTCGACCCCGAGACCACCGAGTGGTCGAAAGTGGCGCTTCAGAGGATGCTCGACATCACCTAGCGGTCACGTCGTCTCGCACTACACCGCGAACCACTCCGGTCCACCAGCCGGCACCAACGACGCCGTTTACCACCCACGACATCAGTCGGGTCGGTCGCAGTCGGGCCGCTCCGGCCCCGACAGCGAGAGCGCCGACGACGATCCGCCCGAGCAAGTTCCACCTGACGAGAAGGCGGGCGCAGGCAATCGCGAAGGTCGCAATGATCGGCGGAGCGAGCAGAAGGACGAGCTGCCGTCGCTGCGGGCGCTGCCCAGGTGCGCGCCAGTAGTGAGATTTCCAGCGGCCGAATCGGTGGTATTGCCAGAAGAGCTCCCGGACAGTGCCCCTCGGGAGATAACGAACCGGCAGACCTTCCTCGAACCAGATCGTGCCCCTCGCCAGAAGGCGTTGGCTGAGCTCAAAGTCTTGATTGGTGGAGAAATGTTCGTTCCAACCGCCGGCTTCGGCCAGTTCGGAGCGACGAAAGACACCGAGGTACACGGTGTCAGCGGGACCGCTCTTGGCTCCCCGTCGATACCGCGAGCCACCCATGGCCCACGGGTTGTTCAATGCCTCAGCGATTGCTCGGTGGACCGTCGATCCTGATCGCGGCGCGGCAACCTGGCTGCCCCCGACGGCTACCACGTCGGGTCGGTTCACCAGGATGCCCGTTGTTCGGGCCAGATAGTCGCTTGGTATCGCCGACCGGGCGTCAACCCGCACGATGTACTCGCCCTCGGCCCAGCGGAGGCCGGCGTTGAGATTGGATGGCGTGTTGCCGCCCGGGTTGGTGAGCACGTCGCTGCGATGAAATCGATGTGCGGCCATGACGTCCTTGGCGACCTGGCCCGTGTTGTCGACCGAGTCGCCGTCGACGACGACCACCTCGATGCGTTCCACCGGGTAGTCCTGCCGGGCGACCGATCGAAGAGCTGCGTCGATGTTGGCGGCTTCGTTCTTGGCCGGGATCACGACCGAAACGAGCGGCTTCATCGGCCGGTCCTCCCGATCACCGTTCGGATCGTCCGGACCAGGATCTGAATGTCGAGACGGGGAGCCTGCCGCCTCAGGTAATACAGGTCGTACTGAAGCTTCTCGCGTGCGTCGACCTCGTCGGCGCCGTAGGGATAGTTGACCTGGGCCCAGCCGGTGAGGCCGGGACGGACCAGATGTCTCACGTCGTAGAACGGGATCTTCTCACTCAATGACGTCACGTAGTGGGGCTGTTCGGGCCGGGGTCCGACGATGGAGAGATCGCCTCGCAGCACGTTCCACGCCTGGGGAAGCTCATCCAGATGGCTCCTTCGGAGCAGTGAGCCGAATGGGGTGATGCGGGGATCGTCCTCGGTGGTCCAATTCGAGCCGGCCGCGTCGTCGGGACGCATCGAACGGAACTTCAGAATTTCGAATGTGCGTCCGTCCTTGCCCACCCGTTCTTGGCGATACAGCAGAGGTCCGGGATTGCCAAGCCGGTTTCCCACAAGCACGAAGAGCGAAATCGGCGCAAGGCCCACCAGCGCCGCCACGCCGAAACCGACGTCGATCAGCCGTTTCCATCGGACGTACCGCACCCGGTGCAATTCACCGATGTCGAACAGCAGCGACATCCGTTCGAGATCAGCGATCGGAATCTTCCCGAGAAACTCCTCGGCGAAGAGCGACACTGTGCGGACTCGGACCCCGGCTTTGTGTAGCTCGGACACTTCGGTCACGACGGTCGAGTCGGCCAGGCTGGCGATGTCCAGAATGAGCATTCCGACGTCGTTGGTCTCCACCATCTCGGTCAGGTCGTTGTCGGGTTCGACCCGGCCGAGCAGCTCGATCGGGATCGTCTCACTTGCGAGATCTGCCTGGAGCTCGGCGAATTCTTGAGGGTTGCCGACGTAGAGAGCGTTCGTTGAACTGCGGCGACTCCGGTCGGATTCGGCGTTCCAGCACAGCACCGCCCACGGCAGGAACGTCAGTGTCACCCCGCCCAGAACGGCGCGTGGTAGCAATGGTGCGCCGAGCAGGAGCTGGGCCAACGAAACGCCCACAAGCCCTACCGTCACAGCGCCCAGAGCTGCACCGAGAGCGTAGAGCCGGCTGGTCGGCAGCTCGGGCAGGCCGCTGGCGTAGGACGCAACCAAGACCATGCCCACGAAGGCGATCGTCCACACCAACCGCTGGGTGCCGAAAACCGGGTACGGAGTCGGGGCGAGACGGGTGGCATGAATCGCAGCGAAGAACAGCGTGATCACCACGGTTCCGAGCGCGAGCGGAAGCCGGCGGGCGATCATCGAAGACGTCCCGTGCGGTGGAGGGCGCGCCGCTGACGGGCGCGTGGACGTGGTGACAACATTCGTGTTTCTATCGGCAGAGGGCGTCGGCTTCGTTAGGACGCTCGAGCCCGGCCAAACGGGGTCAACATCGCCGCTCAGCCGCCGATTGTGATGTGTGAGTCGAACGGACCAGATTGCGGGGCGGCGCGTCGACTTTGCCGTGGACTCGCTGGAGGGTCATCGGCCGTTCTACCTGCGGCTTCTACTCACGTACTCCGAGTCGATTGGCAACCGCTGCGTCGTTCACGCTCCGGGGTCGCCGGATGCGCTCGCCCCGCACGACCGGGACCTCCTTGAGATGGCGACCTGGAGGTTCACATCGGACTCCTGCAACATCGACTACCTGGCCTCGATCAATACCGACAAGATCGTCGTGCTCGATGGGGATGCGTTGGCCCGGACCACGTTTGGACCGCGAAGGTGGCCGGCCCACACCGACTTGGTCGCCCTCTCCCTTCGAGGCCAACGGCCCCGGTTGCATCGCAATCCGACCCGGATGCTCAAGTCGATCGTGCGCTATCTCATTCGGGTCGGCCTCGATCGGCGTCCCAGGGTCCGGGTGATTACGCTCGCATCGAGCTCGGAGGAGGTTCGAGCCGCCGACAACAAAGTCCACGATGCGGTACCCATCGACTGCACCCCGGCCGACATCGCGAGCTTCGCGGCAGACGAGTTGTCGGGCGTCGGTACTACGGCAACGTTCTGGTTCGGTGTACTCGGCGTCATCAACCATCGAAAGAACCTCCCTGTCATCGCCGACGCGCTTCTCGATCTCGCCGACAACAGCACCGTCGAGCCCGGACTCGTGTTGGCCGGATCCGTGGCCACCGAGTGTCAAGACGAAGTCCAATCCGCCCTCGCCAGACTGACCGCAGCGGGGATCCCCACGCGACTGGTCGACAACCTCGACGACACGAGATTCGACGCCGCCATCGGTGCGGTCGACGCGGTCATCGTCGCCTACTCCAACGACGGTCCCAGTGGTGTGCTGGCCAAGGCGGCCCGTCTCGGCACCCGGGTTGTTGCAGCCGGTTCAAAGACACTTAGGAACGATGTCGAACGACTCGAGCTCGGCGCGTGGGGAACGCTCAACAGGTCGGGCCTTTGTGAGGCGATGATCGAGACCGCTCGACGGCCCGACCCAGCGCCCGCGACCCAGCTGGGCACGGCTCACTTCGGGCCCCGCCTCCTCGGATCGGAACCACTTCGAATCCTCGCATGGCCCGCCTTCAAGCACCGGTGGGCCAACCGTTACACCGCCGACCTGGCCGATCATCTGGTGGCACAGGGAAACGAGGTCAAGGAGTTCGGGCTCGGTCGAGCCCTGTTTCGACGCTACGACATTGTCTTGCTGCACTGGCCTGAGTTCGCACCCACTCACCGATCGAGGCCTGTTCGGTTTCTGGCCGCTCCAGCTGTGCTGGCCGTGCTCGCCGCCCATCGGTTGTTGGGCAAGGCCAAGCTCATCTGGACAATCCACAACGTCAGACCCCACGACGACCCCAGTCCCTGGTTGAGACGCTGGTTCATGACCGCACTTGCCGACCGACTCGATGGCGTCATCGCGCTGAATCACACCGGGCTCGAAGAGGCAATCGCCAGCTATCCCGCGCTAGCCAACGCCGAAACGCTGGTCACTCGGCATCCCGCCTACACACTGGAGCCCGACGCCGGACCGCCATCGACCCGATCCCCCGACATTGAAGACTTCCTTTCGGCGGTGAACGCCGATGATCGGCTGCTCGTCTCCTGGGGCAAGATGTCGAACTACAAACAGCTCGACGACCTCGCTCTTACCGTCAGTCGGCTCGACGAGCGAACCAGGTCGCTATTCGCCGGGCGCTGCGACGACCCGTTCCTTATTGACCGTTTGAAGGCGAGCGAAAAGTCGAACCCAGATCGGCTTCGTGTACTCACCGGCCATATCGCCGACAAGGATTTGGTGGCGGTGCTGGAACGGGCTGATGCTGCGGTCTTCAACTTCAGCGATATCACGAACTCAGGATCGGTCATCGCGTCTCTCAGCGCCGGGGTCCCGGTCATCGCCCCATCCCACCGGGGGCTGGAAGAGCTCGGCAAGGAGCTCGGCGACGGGTGGGTACGACTCTTCGACCCGCCGCTCGACCCTGAAGTGCTGCGGCAGCTTCTCGATGAACCGCCACCCACCGGCACACCGATAGCGGAGCGTCCCGAATTCCGCTTCGAGAACATCGCTGCGGAAACCGAGGGTTTCTTTCATCGCGTCACCGGCACTCTGTCGCACAGCTGCCCGAGTGGGACAACGCCATGATCCGCCCGATCGTCACCAACGAGGCCTTCTCGCTGCGCAGCTACGGGGGAATCATCAACTACTTCGTGAACCTGCTCCCCGAACTCGAGGCGCTCGGGGCTTCACCGGCGATCGCCGCGATCGTGACCGAGAAGGGCGTCATCGAGAAACCGAACGAAGCGAAGATCCGCGCGCTCATGCAACCTTGAGCGGCCGCTTGCGGTAATCTCAGGGGTATGGGCGGC
>JABDJU010000334.1 GCA_013003325.1 Acidimicrobiales bacterium | reverse complement strand
CGGTGGAGGCGGCGATGCGGTGTCCGAGGTGGCGGAGTTCGCCGTGGATGCGGCGGTAGCCCCACGTCGGGTTCTCGGTGTCGAGGCGGAGCACGAGGCGGCGGACTTCGGCCGGTGTGGGTGGTCGGCCGGTTCGAGGTTTTGGTGGTTGGGTCCAGTGGCGGGCCACAATGCGTCGGTGCCAACCGATCACCGTGTCTGGTTTGACGATCAGCATCACGTCTCCCAGTCGTTGCCGGTCGAAGGCACGCGATAGCAGGGCCAGGATTGTTCGGTCGGTCGAGGTGAACCTCGGTCGCTCAATCTGGCGTTGGAGGACGAGGATCCGATGGCGAAGGGCCAGGATCTCGGCGTCACGCTTTGCACCGGACACGAGCAGCAGCCCGAGCCGAGCAATCGATAGCCGGAACAGGCGCGAGAGGACCAATGGCATGGCCGGGCACGGTACCGCATGCAGCGCTATGACCTGCAGCGACGCGTTTTCGGCACCCTCAGGTCGAGTGACGCTGATTCTAGATCAGCGTGCGACACAT
Source organism: Acidimicrobiales bacterium (assembly GCA_013003325.1). Classification (GTDB taxonomy): domain Bacteria; phylum Actinomycetota; class Acidimicrobiia; order Acidimicrobiales; family SZUA-35; genus JABDIY01. The sequence goes on along the minus strand of JABDJU010000334.1, from coordinate 4,030 downwards.
CCTTTGAACGTCTCGGGAGCGATCGCTGCAAGACGGTGGCGTAGACGGCGCACGCCTCCACGAGGTTGTCGACAGGGACGTGTTCATCTGGTGCGTGCATAACCGACATCGGGCCGGGGCCTAGAGCTACTGCGTCGATACCGGCTCTGGTGTAGACCCGGGTTTCCAGACACCCGGGACACATGGCGAGCGGCGCCGAGCGTCCGCTGATGGCGAGTATCGCTGATTCGACGGTCTTTGTGAGTGTGGAGTCGGTTGCGGTGTGGGCCGGGTCGACGTCCTGCAGGATTTCGTAGGTTAGTGGGTAGTTCTTGGCGAGGGTGTCGAGGCGTTGCAGGAGCTCGGCTTTGACGTGTGCGTAGTCCTCGTCGGGGTTCGGCCGGCGGTCAATCGTGAACTGGAAAGTGTCGGGTACGACGTTGAAGTTGGTGCCTCCGCCGGATGTTCCGCCGATGAGCATGATGGATTGTCTCGCTGCTTCTGGCTCGATCCGGAACTCGGTTGTGTGCTTTGATACATCGTTGGCCATCAGCATCAGGTCGTTCACCACGTGATGGGCAGCGAGAAAGGCGTTGCTGCCGGTGTAGTGGAGTCCGACGTGGGCGGGCTTGCCTCGGACGGTGACCTCGACCGTGAATGCGGCGCGGGCGGCGTACCAGATGTTCGGGAAGCTTGGTTCGGCGACGATGGCACCGGCTGAGGGAGCAGAATCGATGACGCCGAGCTCTTCGAGGCGTTCGGATCCGTTTATGCCACCGGTTTCTTCGTCGGGGACGAACACGAGCTTGATCTGACCGCCGCCACCCCGATCGCGATGGATCACCGCTGCCAGGAGGAGCGCGATGAGGCCGCCTTTCATGTCGCAGGTGCCGCGGCCGGACAAGATCCCGTCGCTTTCGGTCGCCTTGAATTGGTCGGCGTTAAACACTGGGACGACGTCGTAGTGGCCGTGGAGATACATTACTGGACCCTTGTCGCCAATTGTTCCGACGATGACCCGGTGATCGCCTCCGGTCGTGGAGCTATCGATGATCTCGAACGGAATCCCGAAGTTGGTGAGTTGAGTGCAGATCCATTTTTGGCACGCCACCAGATCAGTGCCTGGAGGGTTCACCGTCGGGAACGATACGAACTCGGTCGTGAGTCGCACGAGTTCGCTGCGGAGAGCCTCCGCCATCGTCGAGATGCTGAGGGGAGCGAGGGTGGGATCGTTGGCATTCGGCGGGGACGAAGACGGCATGAATCGATACTAGGTAGCAGGTCGGCGCGGGCGTCGGGTGGGCGTGGGCAGTGGTGGCGATTTAGAGCACGGAGTTCACGGTTCGGTTCTTGTCGCGTTACGCGGGAGCGTCGTCTTTCGAATGGCATGCGACGGTGCCGCTGTGTTTAGGGCTGAATGCGGCGGCTCCGAGTTCGATGCCGACGGCCAGCAAGTTACTGATCGCTGCATCTTCTAAGGAGAACGGGTTGGCCGTGTTCCACACTCGCTCGAGGATCTGTGCGGCCGACAGCACCATCGTCAGACGGGATCCGTGGCCACTCCGTTCGATACCGTTCGAATAGGTCTAGCTAATGGTATATGCCGATAGCCGGTATACGATCGTTGGATGCGTGAGCCGACCTTCTTTATCCTCTCGGCGCTGGCGAGCGGGCCGGCGCATGGCTACCTCGTGATGCAGCGGGTCGCCGAGCTTTCTGATGGGAGAGTGCGGGTTCGGCCGGGCACGTTGTATTCGGCGTTGGACCGACTCCTCGATGATGGCTCGTTGGAGGTGGAGAGTGAGGAGGTTGTCGAAGGGCGCAGTCGCCGCGTTTATGCGATCACGGGTGCTGGTCGTGAAGTGTTGACGGCGCAAGTGTTCCGGATTGAGGCGAATGCCGCCGCGGCGCGGCGTGAACTCGGATTGCGGCCGGCATGACGCTGGAACGCAGGTATCGCACTCTGGTCCGATCGTTCCCTGCCGCCTGGCGGACGCCTCACGGAGATGATTTAGTCATGACTCTGCTGGACCAGTCGAGGCCCGGTCAGCGGTACCCAGCGATCGGTGACGTTGCCGACGTTGTACTTCAAGGCATTCGATGCCGATCCAGGAATGCCGGACCCGTGATCCAAATTGTGGTGGCATCCCTGATGCTTGCCGTGGCGACGGGGTTTGTGCACGTGACGGTGACGCCGACGTCCTTGTCATTTCTTGCGACATCATTGGTTGTGGTGCTGGTGCCGGGCACCGGTGTGGTGTATTCGATTTCCACCGCGATCACTGCCGGGTGGCAGCGGGGCAGTGTTGCCGCACTGGGATGCACCCTTGGGATCGTTCCCCACTTGCTTGCCGCTTCAGTCGGTTTATCGGGGGTGATGCAGGCTAGCGCGCACGCATTCGAGGTCGTACGGTGGATCGGGGTCGCATACCTCGGCTACCTCGCCCTGGGCATGCTGCGCTCAACAGGCGGCCTGAGCAACATCGACGCCGATATATGGCCGGTGTCAGGGTGGGCAACGATCCGTCGAGCGGTGTTGATCAATATGTTGAACCCGAAACTGACTATCTTCTTCTTCGCATTTCTCCCGCAGTTCCTCAACACACCCCCAACCTTTGGTGACGTTCGTCTTCTGGGCTTGAGCGTCGTGTTCATGGCCATGACTCTGGCAGTGTTCTTGATATACGCAGCGTTTGCGTCGGCTCTACGATCTCGGGTGCTCTCCCGACCAGGACTGCTGCGTCGGATCGAGCAATCACTCGGCGTCGTGCTCATGAGCTTTGCCGTCAGACTTGCGACAGCAGAACGATGACCGTCACCGCTTTCGAGTACGACTCGAGAATCTGTGAACGGTTTCCTGCGGTGCGCGCTGTTGTTGTCGTTGTCGACGGGATCGATAACACGACTTCCCCAGCGGGACTCATCGATTTCTGTCGTTCCAACGATCAATCTGCGATCGAACGTCTCGCTAACGTTCGAGTCGCTGAACACGATTCGATTCGAGCATGGCGGTCCGTTTTCACGTCGCTCGGAGTGAAACCGACCCAGTACCGCAACGCAGCCGAGGCGCTTCTTCGCCGACTTGACCGCCACGGCGAGCTGCCAGCGATCAATCCGATGGTGGACGTCGGCAATGCCGTCTCGGTCCGCTATGCGTTGCCAGTGGCCGTGTTCGATGCCGACCGCATCATGGGCACTCTGCGCGTCACGCTCGCAACAGGAAACGAGAGCTTTAGGGGGTTCGGTGGGACCGGACCTGAAACGCCCGGGGCAGGCGAGGTCGTCTTCATAGACGACGCTGACCAGGTTGCTGCCCGCAGATGGTGCTGGAAACAAGCAGAGCCCACTGCGGCGAATCCGGCGACGACACGAGCCATGTTCGTCATCGAAGCCGTTCACGTTGGCGTCGAAGACGCTCTCGACTCCGCCGAACATGAGCTCGGCCAACTACTCCACCATTACTTTCCTGGCGTCGGCGTGTCTTCGGCAAGATCGTCGGCCCTGGATCCGCTCGCCTCGCTTAGCTGAGCCCTGTGGGGTGCCCGAAACTCCGTCGTGGCTGGTCAGGCAGCGTTTCGGTATTCGTTGATGATGCCGTCGCAGCGGGTTGACCTGACGATTTGAGGCGGTGCTGGATCTCGGCGAGCGCTCACCCGCGGGTGGTTCCCGAGTGGCGGTTGCTGTTCGAGGGAGCGGTGGGGTCGGTGGGTGTTGTGGTGGTCGATTAGTCGGTGACGAGGCGTTCGAGCTGTTGCTGGTTCCAGATGATCGGTGAGGGTGGGCGGGGCGTGGTGGCGGCCGAATAAGGCGAGTTGGTGGCGCAGGACGAGGATCTCCATGTCTTGGGAGCGCCCGGACCGCACGGCGAGGCGGGCCAGCGACGCGAGGAAGCGGTACAAGATGCGATACATCCCCCTCAGCATCGGCGATATCTTCCCCGGTCAACGCCCATGTCCGAGTTTCGGGCACCCACAGGCAACGGCCGAGGTCGTGCGCCGTCAGCCTGACGGCCGGTGGAAATTCGTGATCGACAACCCCGACGGAACAGCAC
>JABDJU010000332.1 GCA_013003325.1 Acidimicrobiales bacterium | reverse complement strand
GGTCTGCACGATCACATACTTGGTGGTGGGGGCGGCGAGCCGTTCCTTCACCACCCTGGTGCGTTCGACGAAGCTCGGCTGCAGCGAGCTGAACAACCAGAAGAACTCGGCGATGTCGCTGAGGAACGGTCCGCCGAGCAACCGTTCGGCGACCGACAGGAACGGGGCGGCGGCGATCTGGGAGATTCGGGTCCGGTAGGTAGCGGTAAGCCAGGTGAGCAGCCGCGACCCGAAGAAGTCGAGCATCTTGTCGGGTGCATCGATGACGTCGAGGGCGTGAACCGACGGCGGCGTATCGATGATGACGAGGTCGAAGCGGTCGTCGTCGGCCTGATCCACCAGGTGGTCGAGGGCGATGTAGTCGTGGCTCTGCACGAATCGTGTGGTCAATGATCGGTACAGCGGGTTGGCGAGAAGCTCATCCCGCACTTCGGCGGTGGGAGCGTGCCGTTCCACCAGCCGATCCCAGCTGCGGCTCATGTTGACCATCGAGGCCCAGAACCGACCCGAACTGGTGGGAACGAGGATCTCCTCCTCCATCAGCTCGTCGATGCCCAGCGCTTCGGCCAGCCGCCGAGCCGGGTCGATGGTGATCACCTGTACCCGCCGGTCGTGGTGGATGGCGGCCCGGGCACCGAGCGCCGCCGCGCTGGTGGTCTTGCCGACCCCTCCGGGTCCGACGATGAGCAGAACCTCAGACGTGGCGAGGAGGTCGTCAACCGCAGAGGTCATGTGAGTCCGCTCCACACCCGGCGGGCCGCGTCGACGGGATCGTCGGCGATTGGAACGGCGTACCAGGGCAGCCCGGTGGTCGACCAGACATCGGCGAACCGGGTCGATTCCCGAAGCGCGGTTCTGGTCTGGAGGGCCGCCATCGACGACGCCGTTGCCAGACCCCCGCTTCCGGTCGCCAACCGGTCGGCCTCGTCGAGACCCGCTTGAGAGAGCAGATCCGGCATGCGATTGATCACGGCCCCGGCCAGGGCGACGTCGGTTTCGTTGCCAATACGGTCGGCAAGTTCCAACGACTCGCTCACCGGCAGCTCCTCGGGCGTCGTCACGATCCATACCCCGGTGCGGGCCTGGTCTTCGAGAATCTCGGCGAGCCAACCGGTCTGGTCGTTCAACGGGCCAGCCTGAATCATTGTGTTGAGATTGTCCGGAGCAGCCAGCAACTCGACCACATGGCCGGTGGCCGGTGCGTCAACGATGACGCGATTCCAGTTCCGCTCCCTGACCTCGTGTCCGATCTTGCCGATCGTGAGGATTTCGGTGACGCCGGGTGCGGCGGCTGCCACATATTCGAAGATCCGGGAGATCGGCCCCAGCCGGGAGGCCGGGATCGGAAACTTCAAGTAGATGCGCAGGTACTCATCGAGGGAGGTAGCGGTATCGAGCTCGAGGAGCTCGCCCCGATTCTTCAGCTGGCGCTCGCCGAGGGCGAGCCGGGTGCCGCCGTGGCTGATCGCGTCGACCAACAGCACCGATTCGCCGGCGTTGGCGCAGGCCAAAGCCAACCCGCATGCCACGGTTGACCTGCCGACTCCCCCTTTGCCGGCGATGACGACCAGTTCGTGGTCGGGAAGGGGAGATTCGAACAGACCTACGCCCCAAACCCGATCCGACGGTCGGTCTCGGCGGTTCCGATGTCGACAAAGGCGATCCGGCCGCCGGGCACGCCGATTTCCTTGCCCTTCTTGTCGCTGACCCAGAGCATCGATTCGGCGCCGATGGCGTCGGCCACTCTCTTCTTCAGGCCATCCCGATCGGTGTCGTCGTCCATGTCGACTTCGATGATCTGATTGCTTTCGCTGATACCAATTCGAACGTCCATCGCCGGTCAGCGTACTTGCTGGGATGCCGAGCGGGCGGGGTCGGGTGTCAGCTGACCCGCAGCTCGCTGCGGTAACGGCGTTTGGGGGCGAGGGTCACGTCGATCATCTCGGCCATCCGGGCGAAGGTGGCACCGACCTCGGTGCTCGGGTCGGTGGCGACCGGGTTGCCCGAGTCTGCCCCCGCCCGGAGGGCGGGCACCAGCGGAACCTGGGCTACCAGGGGTACATCGAGATCGCGGGCGAGGCTGTCGCCGCCGCCGGAACCGAAGATCTCGTAGCGCGTGCCGTCGTCGCCGGTGAACCAGCTCATGTTCTCGATGACGCCGTTGACGGTGAGGTTGACCTTGCGGGCCATGTAGGCGGCTCGCTGGGCCACCTTCTCTGCGGTGGCCTGGGGGGTGGTGACCACGAACATCTCTCCCCGAGGCATGAACTGGGCTATCGACAGGGAGATGTCGCCGGTTCCGGGGGGCAGGTCGACCAGCAGATAGTCGGGCTCATCCCAGAACACGTCGGTGAGGAACTGGTCGAGCGCCTTGTGAAGCATCGGTCCCCGCCAGATGACCGGCTGGTTCTCTTCCACGAAGAAGCCCATCGAGATACAGCGCACGCCGTGCTTCTGTGGCGGCACGATCATTTCGTCGATGATGGTGGGGTCGTGGTCGATGCCGAGCATGCGCGGGATCGAAAAGCCCCACACGTCGGCGTCAACGACAGCGACGCTCTTGCCTCGGGCAGCCAGAGCGACCGCCAGGTTGGTGGTGACCGAGCTCTTGCCCACGCCACCCTTGCCCGACGCGATCAGCAGGACACGGGTCGTGCTGCCGGGATCGGCGAAAGGAATGGCGCGTCCTTCGGCATGGCCGTGAGCGGGCTGGGAGCCGGCGGTTGCGCCCGGGTCGCCGTGAAGTGAGCGTCGCACCTGCTCCCGCTGCTCATCGGTCATCACCCCGAACTCGATGTGCACCTGGTCGACCTCATCGAGCGCGGTGACCGCTTCGGTGACCCTACGGTCGATCTCGTTGCGCAGCGGGCAGCCGGCAATGGTGAGGTCGACAGCCACCGTGACGCTCGGTAGGGCGATGTCGATCCGGCGGACCATGCCGAGGTCGACGATGCTGCGATGCAGCTCCGGATCCTCCACCGGACGCAGCAATTCGGTGACGGTTTCGATCGTTACGGGGGCCGAGCTCACAGGCCAAGCCTACCGACGGCAGGATTTGCGCGGCGCATCGCACTAGAGCAAATCACGTAAGGGACCGTTCCGTGCAGGTGGTTTCCTCGACATCACCAAGAAGCTGGGCAACGACCTGGCTGCGGGGGCTGGATAGCCCGTCCTCTACACTGAACCGATGGCTCAACGAGCGCTGAAGCCGGCCGAGTTCGCCAATCTGGTGAACGCCGTGACCTCGGCGTTCGGCGACCCCACCCGTCGCGACATCTACCTTCTTTTGCACGAACACCCCGACGGCCTCACCGCCTCCGAGGTGGGCGAGCATGCCGGTGTGCACGCAAACGTGGCTCGCCATCACCTCGAGAAGCTGTCTAGCGGCGGCTATCTCGATGTGTCGAAACGGGCCTCATCGGGGGCGGGCCGTCCGGCCAAGGTATTCACTGCCGCAGAGCCGAGCCTCCATCTCGAATTCGAGGTGGGCCACGACGACATCCTGATCACGCTGTTGGGCAAGGCGCTGTCCCGCCTCGACCCCGACGACGCCGCCGCAATGGCCGAAGAGGTTGGCGTCGAGTTCGGACGCAAGATGGCGGACGATGTAGGGCTCGACGAAACCGAAACCCACCGTTCGTTCCGTTCGGCTCTCCATGTTGTGGCCGACGCCCTCTCGGCGCACGGATTCGCCGCTCGAGCCGAACGGCAGCCCGACAGCGGCGGCGACCCGCAGCTCCACATCGTTGCCGGTCACTGCCCCTTCGGCGACGTGGCGATCGAACACCCGGTCATCTGCGCGGTCGATCGAGGGATGGTCAAAGGCCTGCTCGGATCCCTCTATGGGGAGACCGAGGTGGCGCTCATGTCATCGGTAGCCCAGGGCGACGATGCCTGCGTCACCGACGTGGTCGACGCTGCCGCAACTCAGTGACCCTTCGGCACTACCTCGATTCGGCCTCGGCAGCCCCGCTGCGAGCGGTAGCTCGCGACGCGATGCGCCAGGGGTTGCTGCTGCCCAACGCCGACCCCAGCCGTCTGCACCACGACGCCCTCGAAGTCCGGGCCCATCTCGAACACGCCCGTGAGCTCGTCGCCAGCTTTGTTCACAGCCGGGCGTCGGAGGTGGTGTTCACCAGTTCGGCCACCGAGGCCATCGCCACCGCCGTGCGAGGAGCGCTGGCCAAGGGCGGACCGGGGACCGTGGTGGTCGGCTGCGCCGTCGAGCACTCCGCGGTTCGAGAAGCCGCCGGGGAGAACTTCCGATCGGTGCCGGTGTCGCGGGAGGGACTTCTCGATGTTGACGCTTTCGCCGAACTGCTCGACCGGGAACCGCTGATCGCCCTCGCCGCCTGCCAGCTCGGCAACCACGAAATGGGCGCCGTGCAACCCGTCGCCGAGGTCGCTGCGCTGTGCAGCTCCCACGGCGTGATGTTGTTGGTGGACGCCGCCCAGGCTGCCCCCTGGACCCCGCTCGATTTCCTTACGATCGGCGCCGACTTCATGGCTCTCTCGGGCCCCAAGCTGGGTGGGCCGCCAGGCACCGGTGCGCTGATCGTGCGTCGAGGCAAGCGCATCCCGCCGTTGCTAGCTGGCGGCGCTCAGGAGCGGGGTCGACGGGCTGGCATGGAGAACACCCCTGGGGCGTTGGGGTTGGCGGCGGCCTGTGAAGAACTCGAGCAGACCCACGACCGGGAGCATGCCCTTGCCCGCCAGCTGACCGATCGGCTCCGGGCCGGGTTGAGCGGGATCGACGGCGTCATGATCTATGGGCCCCAGGATCCTGATCGACGGCTCCCCCACCTGGTGTGCTGTGGCATCGACCGGGTGGAGCCCCAGGCAGTGCTGCTCGAATTGGACCGCCGAGGCATCGCCGGTCACAGCGGGTCGGCGTGTGCTTCCGAAGACCTCGAGCCGTCCCCTGTGCTGGCCGCCATGGGGGTCGACGCCCACCGGTCGCTCCGGTTCAGCGTGCACGCCCAATCGACCACCGACGACATCGACGCTGTCATCCACGAACTCCCCACCATCCTCGCCACCCTGCGCACCCTCGCCTAACCCGCCCCGCCGCCGAAATTGCGTACCCAACCCACGGTTTCGGTTTGTACGGCACGCTAGAAGCGGGCGCAGGTCGACTGGGTACGCAAGATGGCGAGGCTAGGCCGTACGCAACGATTCGGCCCAACGATCGACCGATGCAACCAGGGCGTCGCAGTGGTCTTCGGTGACCACCATCGACAGCGCGATGAAGCCCCGGCGGGCGAGGTACAGACCGTCGGCGAGTGCCGCGTGAAACATCAGTTCCATCAGACGATCTTCGGAAGAGTGCAGACCGACCATCGATCCCATTCCCGTGGCCCACATCGGAAGCCCCCGGGCGGCCAGAACCCGGTCGAGATCTCGCCGCAGGCGGTCGCCCCGATCGTTGACCTCGTCGATCCGGTCCGGGTGAAGCTCGCCGCTCAACGCAGCGATAGCAGCCGACATCGACACCACGTTGTTGTTGAACGTGCCGGCCTGGGTGAGCTGACCGCCCGAGGACTTGTCGAAGTGAGCCATGATGTCGGACCGCCCGCCGAAGGCTCCAAAAGTCATCCCGCCGCCGATGTATTTGCCCAGGGTTGTCATGTCGGGCCGCACACCGAGCCGCTCCTGGGCTCCTCCGGCAGCAAGTCTCGACGTCATCACCTCGTCGAAGATGAGCACCACTCCCGTGGCAGTACAGCGCCGACGCAGCTCGGCTAGGAACGACGGCGCCGCCGGCAGACAGCCAGCCGATCCCTGCACCGGCTCGATCAGCACACATCCGAGGTCCAGATCAGCGAACAGCTGGTCCAGCCCCGCAATGTCATCGAAGGGGGCGACACGGAAGCGATGGGGCACGTTGAGCGGATGGTGCGGCCCCTCGACTGCGCCGAAGCTCAGCACACCGCCGTGATACGCGTTGTGAAAAACCCCGACGGTCGACCGCCCACTGTGGTGCAGCGCGGTGCCGATCGCCATCAGGTTGGCTTCGGTGCCCGAGTTGGTGAACCGAACCTGGTCGATCGAATGGAACCGGTCGCATACCAGCTCCGCCAGCCGGATCTCCCGCTCATGGGTTGCCCCGAGCGCCCACCCGCCGGCGAGCGCATCGACGATCGCATCCTTCACCGACTCGGGCGAATGACCGAGGAGGCCGGCGGTGTAATTACCGCAGAAGTCGACGTACCGATGTTGATCGATATCGACCAGGAACGGGCCGTCAGCCCGCACCACCCGGAATGGAAATGGATCGAAATCGAGCACCGTGCGGGTATTGCCGCCCGGCATCACCCGGCGGGCGCGAGTGTGAGCCGATTCGCTGTTGGGATGGTGCTCGCGATACCGGCCGTGGGCCGCGATCACGAGGGCGTCGAGGTCGACCGCCGGCAACGGCTTGGACGAGCGGACGTCAGGGTCGCTTACCGAAGTCATCATTTCCCCCCTGCGACTGTGGCTTGGAGGCATGTTCACCTCCATGAGCCGAGGCTATACCACCGGGTCTGGAGCGGTACTGTGCTGACGGAGGCACGATGACCGTCGCAATCGACCACACCCCAGATCGGGTTTCGATCCAGGCTGCCCCCACGGCGTCGGAGAACCTGGTGACACTGCTCGGCGGGATCTGGCTGACCGCCGGTCTCTTCATCGACGGGTACGCCCACGCCAACATCATCAACACCGAAACCGAGGACTTCTTCACCCCGTGGCACGGGATCTTTTACAGCGGCTTTGCGTTCTCCGCCGCCTGGATCGGCTACCTCATGTACCGCCGCCGCAGCGCCCAGCCGATTCGCACCTGGATCCCGACCGGCTACGGGTGGGCGGTGGTGGGAATCGCAGCCTTCGCAATCGGCGGTCTCGGCGACATGACGTGGCACACGATCTTCGGGGTGGAAGTCGGAGTCGACGCGCTGCTGTCGCCCACCCACCTGCTCCTGCTCTACGGACTCATCATGGTGCTGGCGGCGCCGTTGCAGGCGGTGCTGCGCAGCGGAGGTTCGGTGTGGGTCGCCACCGCCTCGGTCACGATGCTGGCGCTGTTGGCCGCCTTCTTCACGTCGTTCTCACGACCGTTGGGGCGATCGTGGGCGCTCACGATCCAGTTCGACCCCCGCAGCGGCAACGATCTCTGGGTGTCGTGGATGGTCGGAGGGGTATTGCTCACCACCGCGGTGATGACCGTCGCCGCCCTCTATCTGATCCAGCGGTGGGAGCGGCTTCCGTTCGGCACGATCACCAGCGTCTGGGCAGTGCCGGCGGTGCTCGAGGCCTACGCGCTGTCTTCCACCCGGCTGAGCGCCGGGCTCGGCGGACTGGCCGGCGGGCTCGTGGCCGATGCGCTGCTGCGTTCACCGGCGAACTCGGAGCGGCTGCGGGTGGGGCGCGCCCTGACCGTAGGGATCCTCATCACGTGGGCGGTGTGGACCGCAGCCCACCATGTATTCGATGACGGCGTGGTGGTACCGGCCGAGGTGTGGTCGGGGCAGGTCGTGCTGGCCGGGTTCATGGCCGCCGCAATCGTGATGTTGGCGATACCGTCATCTTCCC
>JABDJU010000294.1 GCA_013003325.1 Acidimicrobiales bacterium | reverse complement strand
GCTCTTCCCCTGCCGCCATCGGATTCGATTCATCGTTTCTCATGGTTCCCCGATTGACGCCGGAAAGGTAGCGTCATCATCTCACCCTGACACCTGGACGACCTAGCGGGAAACTCGGCTGGTATCGGCTTCACCCGGCGCCGAGTCGTCGTCGAGCCCGCCGGGATGCTCGCGCTGAAACCGCCACGCGTGCTCGATCATGTCGTCGAGGCCAAATTGACACTGCCACCCCAACAGCTGTTGGGCCACGCTCGCATCGGCGACGAGGGCCGGAACGTCTCCTGGCCTCCGAGCCGCGGGCACGACCGGGACCTCATGCCCGGTGATGTGGCGAACTCGGTCGACCAGCTCGAGCACCGAGGTCCCGTGCCCGGTTCCCAGGTTTGCGACCTCGTGACCGTTCCGAACCCAGATTCGGTCCAGCGCCCTGACATGGGCAGCTGCGACGTCGCAGACGTGGATGTAGTCACGGACACACGTGCCGTCCGAAGTGGGGTAATCAACACCGAAGACCGACAGCTGAGCGCGCCGACCCACAGCCACCTGCATTGCGTACGGGAGCAGATTGTTGGGAATCCCGAGCGGATCCTCCCCGAGCGTTCCGGTCGGGTGGGCCCCGATGGGATTGAAGTACCTCAGGCTCATCGCTGACCGGATGCCCTCCGCCTTGATGAAGTCGACCAGGATCTGTTCACAGATGGCCTTGGTCTGTGCGTAGGGATTTGTCGGAGCAACCGGCGCGTCCACGTCGATCGGAAGCTCAGCGGCAGCCCCGAAGATGGAACACGAGCTCGAAAAGACCAAGCGGGGAACGCCAACATCTCGCATGGCCCGGAGCAGGGACACGGTGCCACCGACGTTGACGTCGTAGTAGTCGAGTGGAATCCCAACCGATTCACCAACCGCCTTCATGGCGGCAAAGTGGATCACTGCGTCGATACCGCGTTCGAGCACACTCGACAGTTCAGCGGTGTCTCGGACATCAATGCGATGGGCCTCGACATCACACCCAGTGAGCGACCGAATCCGGTCGATCACGGCGGGGCTGCTGTTCGCGAACGAGTCGACGATCACAGGCTCGAAACCTGCCTCGATGAGCGACACACACGTGTGAGAGCCAATGAACCCTGCCCCGCCTGTCACCAGGACACGAGCGAGCGTCAGCGCCTCACGGCCTTCCAACGGGTGCGGCATTGAGCCGCCTCCTACGTCACCAACCATTTCAACATCTCCTTCCTCGAACCGACCAGTCACCGCGCACGATCGAACTCGTACACGAGAACCTCCGGTGTTGCTGCGATCTGCCGACCTTCCGCCGCCAGATGTTCTGCGAACCTTGGGTAGTAGTCGAGCGCCCAGAAGTCCGATTCCCAGATCACGAACTTCCGGACTCCGGCTCGCCGAGCTTCGCCCAGCTCGGCCAGGGCGTGGTCGTCATCGGCCGGCACGCCGTTGAACACGCCCTGTCGTTCAGTGAAGGGCCGGGCGTTGGCATGGGTCCGGGCCAGGTCGAACCGCAGCTCGTCCTCGTCGAGAATGAGGAAGACCTCGTCGGGGTCGATCGCCCCTTCGATGACTTGGAGAGCTCTCTCTCGACCGCCTTCTTCGTCTTTGGACCGCTCGATAGCGGCGTCAAGTGCAGCCAGGATCTCGGGGTCGGCACCCTTCTCGGCCAGGCGGTCCCGCCGTTCCTCGAGCACAAGGATTTCGTGCGGGAAGAGGATCCGCAGCTTCGACACGACCTTGGGGTCGATCGGATGTGGCAGGGTGGCGCACCGGTCGAGGGCACCCACGATCTCGAGCTCCAGCGCCGTGCGGACGCACTTGGCGCAGCGGCCGCAGTTGTAGCCGGTCTCGTGGCTGGCCCAACAGATCCGGAGGGTGTCGAGCGCCAACTGTGAGTCGACCACCCGTCCCACCTTCTGCAGGCGTGACGCCTCGCCACCGTGGATACTGATCTCGCACAGACCGGTGGAGAACAGCGGCATGAGCAACGGGTGGCATCCTCCGGCTTCCATTTCGGAAAACATCGCCACGTTGGCGTTTGTGGGCCCGGCGGCCACGATCATTTTGCGGAACCGGGACTGCAAAAGTAGGGAGATGGCGGCGAGTGCACCCGCTTGTCCCCAGTGCCAGGAAATACCCATGCTCGTGTACAGCTGACGGATATTGGTCGAGAGGGCAAGCGCACCGAGGCCCAACTCATCGGCCACCCGGTGGGTGTTGCGGGCAACCGCGTCGATGATGTCCGCCTTGCGCTCATCAACATCGACGTCGACTCCGGCGACAGTGACTAGATGGGTCACTTCAGGACTGCGCCCGACCAGTCGACGGTCTTCGGACTTCAACAGCGAGTACCACGAGTCGACGCCGCACGAGAAGAAGAGCCCGACCGCATCGCCTGCGGCTCGGTGAGGCAGGACTCCCGAAGTGTGCACATTGATCGGCGCGGCGCACGGCTGCCACGTGGAATAGATCCCCTCCATCTGCGGGAGGGCATTGAGCAGCTCGGGTGAGAGCGGGGCCCCAACCCGCAACGCCTCCTGCTGCCGCATGGCCGGTAGCAGCAGCGCGGCCAGCCATGGGTCTGCGGCTGTGAGGATCTCCAGGTCTGCGTAGTCGACCGGTAGTTCGAACCAGACCTCGCGAGGCTCGGACCACCACCCCGACCGGATTGTGGCCGTCACGCGTGCGGTGTCCGCCTCGATCGTCGTTCGGATCTTCTCGACTGCCATTTCCATTGCTGCGACTCCGTTGTCAGATCCGGATCCCCGAGGGTGAGGATTCACCCGGTTGGTGTTGGTGGATGCGTTGGCCTCGACCGGTATCTCGAAGTCGTCGAGAGCCGTGATGAGTACACCGTCGATCGGCGCTTCGCCGGGACGGACGCCGGTTCCTAACTCACCCATGATTCGGTCGAGGAGACGGTCCTGGGTCTCCTTGGTCTCGAGGATCGAGAGGTAGGGAACATCTTCGAAGGCCACCATGTCGTACACCGGTCGGAACCGGTGAGGCGCGAGCTGGTGGATTCGCTGCTCGATTGCCTTGCGAAGGATGAAGTCCGGCGCCCGGGCGTCCTGCGCCAACTCTTGGAAGTGCTGCTCAGCCATCGTCACGACGGCGTTGCCGTTGGGCAGCCGCGACATCTCGTATTGACGCAGAATCGACCCCCAGTCGGCGGATCCACCGTCGACAAGATCGGCCAGGGTCGAGCAGTCCTCGAAGCCAGCGTTCAGTCCCTGGCCGAGGAACGGAACCATGGCATGAGCTGCGTCGCCGATCAGGGCCAGCCAGTCGTCAAGAACCAGACGAGAAGAACGGCACGAGGTCAGGAGGGAAGGCGGTCTGCGAAAGAACTTCCGCACAAGGTTCGGGTCGACGTCCAGAAGGTCGGGACAGGACTCCTCGAAGAAAGATTGAGCCTGGTGGCGCGTGGAGAGCGATTCGAACGACACGGGGCCCGTTGCCGGCAAAAAGATCGACAAGGTGTGGCTTCGGTCGAGGTTGGGGAATCCAACGATCATTCCATCGCCACGCGGCCAAAGATGCAGCCGCTCCGGCGAGAGGGTCTGTTCGCCGTCCGGCGGAGCCGGCAACTTGATCTCCCGGTACATAATCGGCGAGAAACGCAAATCCATTTCGAAGTCGGGCACCTCGAGCAGCGCCTGGCGGAGCGTTGAGTAGGCGCCATCCGCACCAAACACGACGTCGAAGTCCACGCCCGCCGCGAGTCGCTCCGTTGTTTGGGGGCCCGCGATCACCAGCTCTCGGTTTTCCAGGTCGAGCTCGACGCAGCGATGCTCGAAGCGAACTGTGACGCCGGGGGTCTGTTCAGCCAGTTCGAGCAGCAGGATCGACAGGGCAGCCCGGGAGGTCGAGTAGATAGCGTCGCCTCGTTCGTTGTAGGGCTGCTCTTGGATCGTGTTGTCATCGCCATGGATCGAGCGTCCATAAAGTGGGATGGTGATCTCGCGGACGGCGGCATCGACGCCTGCCTTGCCCAACGCCGACCACCCTCGTTCCGCGATGGTGAGGTTGATAGACCGTCCTTCCGAAGCCGGTGTGGAGCGTGGATCTTGGCGAGACTCGTGGATGGTGACCCTCAGCCCCCTGCGGGCAAGAAGGATGGCGAGCAAAGACCCGACGGGTCCGCCGCCGACAACGACTACGTGCGTTTCGTCTCGATGGGTGTGCATCAGGTTCTCCCCGTCGCTAGCGGTGTGCTGTTGAGAAGCCGACCGGCCGGAGAAGTGACGTGGTCGAGCAGACCGCCCACGATGTCGTGGGCGGAGAAGTGAGCCTCGATGAGCTCGCGGGCCGCCCTCTGGTGGTCCGGGTAGTTGGCCTCGACATCGGCTAGCGCTTCGGCCGCTTCGTCGGGACTTGAGAATCGCAGCAAGCCACGCCCTCCATCGAGCAAGGGGCTGGGGCCGGTGTTCTCCACGACGACCGGCCTGCCGCTCGCCAGGTAGCAGAGGCTTCGATCGCTGATCCAGGCGTTCTGGAAGAGCAGACACGACGGCTTGACGCAGCTGAATTCTCCCTTCGAGTGCTGGATGTAGCGGCGGTATGCGAAGGGATCAGAGGACACGCTCCGGCTTCGTCGCAGCCGCCACCCTCCCGCGAGCAGGGCGGCCACGTCGTCCCCGTCACCCCCGACGTAGTCGGGAGTGACATCATCACGATGGCCCCCATGGGGCACGGTCTCACCGAAGTAGGCGGCCAACTCGAGATCGAGCCCGGTTCGGACCGGCAGGTCGAAATAGGGTACGAACCCGACACGCTTGTTGTTCTCGATCGCAGTGCCTTGATCGTCGGTTAGCCACTCGTCTCCCCACCAGCTGGTGACGGTGGTGTAGGGGCCGGTCGGAGGTTCGTCGCACATAGGCCAGGACGGGAGGTGGATCGGCACCCGTATCCGGTGCCAGTCGACTGCGCAGTCAGTCAGGGCGGCGGCGGTGCCCACCGTCTCTCCGGTTGAGACCCAGTGATGGTGGCCAGCCGGGCTGATATGACCACGCGACCACCAGTACTGGAGAAGCCCTGGATCGATGTCGATCAACGCGGACCGGTAGGCGGACTCGACGATGGCCGCTGGTGAGGCATAGTCGAAGTTCAACAGAACCTCGGCCTGGAGCGCGTGCTCGGCTCGTGCGGCCGAGCCGACCAGCCACTCGAGTTGGTCGAGCGCATCCGGCTCTGAAACCGGGTCGGCGTAGAGGAGGATGTCGTCCCTGTCGAACCCGAAGTCCTCGAGGAGGTCGAGGGCTTGGGCAATTCCGGCTTGTCCAACGACGCGTTCGAGCCATATAACCCGGAAACCCAGGTCGCGAAGAGCGAGCACGTATTGGAGGTAGACCCACCAATGCCCTCCGCCCTCTGGAAACGAGCAGGTTCCGGTCGGTGCGAGTACGACGGTGCTCACAGACGTGCCCTCCCTATCAGGTCGGCGAGGACGCGGTCGGTGGCGAAGTATTCGCGGGCGATCTCATGGGCGTCGTGACGCACCGTCTCGGGATCCGAATCGATGCGGTCGACGGCGTCGAGGATTTCCTCGGTGGTGTTCCAGGCATAGAGGCCGCTTCCGGTGGGGAGCACGTCGGAGAAGCCCGTTTCCTGGGTGATGACCGGTCGACCCGAAGCGAGATAGCAGGCACTGCGGTCGCTGAACCATCCCGTGCGGGTTTTGGTGTATTGCTCCCGGGCCACGGTGAATTCGCCGAAACTCTCGGTGATGAACGACTGGTAGTGCCCGAGGTTCGATGACAAGACCAGGGCATCCTGGAGCGTCCAACCTGCCCGGTTCAGGTACTCGGCGTCGCGATCGATGCGGCCCGTGACGGCCATTTCGAACCGGTTCGGACGGGCGCAGCCGATGTCGACCACTCGCAAGAATTCCGCGTCCTTGGTCCACCGGTAGGTCTCGCCCTGGTACTCGCGGTCCTTGTTGTCGTCGTGCCAACTCGTGATCGTGGTGAACCGGGTGTGACTGGGCGCAGCGTCGTTCGGCCACAGCTCCAGGGCGACCGGCTGGCGGGTCGGTTGCCAGTCGTAGGGACCCAAAGGAATGCGGCACGCTGGATTGTCGAGCGTTTCGCCGAACGTGAAGTGGGTGTCGTGAGCATCCAGGTGAGCGATGGCTTTGCGGTCTCGGTTGGCCACGTCGATCTGGGCCGAGATGGGATCGGACTCGATGAGGATCCGACGGGCACACTGGGCCACGTCGTCACTCACGGTCTGTGAACCGGTGACGTTCAGCCAGGCGTCAGCGCTGCGGTAGAGGTCCAGTACGGTGCCGTCGCTCATGCCCCAGCAGCCTCGTGGATCGTCCGGCGCTCGGACCCGCCGATAGGCCCATTTGTCAGCGAACCCGTGCCGCTCCAGGACCGGAGCGACGAGCTCGATGCTGGCCGAGGGGTCGGGGGAGAAGCTGCCGTCTCGCGGATCGAGTGACCACCAGTCGGTGTCCTCCACGTAATACACGTCGAAGCCCAGCCGGCGGAGCCCGATGAGGTAGTGGAGCGCCTGGAAGACAACTCCGGCGACCGGGTTGAAGAACATGATCCCGGCCACGACCAGCCGGCCACGACGTGCGTTGTCGTCGCTGATCATCGCCTGATCACCACCCGGTCGATGGTCTCGGTTTGGGACCCTCCCCGACCGAGACGGCGTGCCTCGATCACGAGCTCGTTGCCCGATGCGGTGATGCAACCGAAGTGGTGGCCTGAATCGCTGGCCGCGGCGACGACGGGGTCGAGACGATCCGGCAGTTTCGAGAAATCCTTCCCCCGATCGCTGCGCTTGCCGGCCGGGCTGATCTTGGCCAGCACGGTGCCCTGTCCCCGGCGGTAGATCGATTGCTCGGTTGTCATGGCCTCGGGGGCCCCGTCACGCCAACGCACGGGGTAGGTGCGCTCGTAATTCTGGTCGTGCGCGGAGAGGTGGAGATCAACCCCGTTAGCCTCGAGGACTTGTGCCAAGGCATGGTCCACGCTTTTCTCGGCCGGATGGCTACGCCCGTGGGCGACGAGGGGCTGATGCTGGAAGACGATCACCCAACGGGCGCCAGCTGATCGCGCTGCGGCGAGGTCGTTCCACAGCCAGCTCACTTCGGCCGGATCGATCGCTGCGGTGGGCGCATAGAACGCCACCACGTGGCAGGGACCGATGTCGATCGAATATGAACGACACGACACCGAAGGTGGCGAATCGTCGATCACCGGATCGATCTCGGGAAAGTGGGTTGACCAATCCCGATAGCGCTCGCCGAGCTCGACCTCATGGTTGCCGTACTGGGCCACGAACGGGATCCGGCTCAAGACCGGCGACATCTGGTCGAGCCAGGAATTCACGGCTTGTTGGGGGGTCAACCGCCGGTCGTCGCTCGATCGATAGGCATAGTCGCCGCCGCCGAGAATCAGATCGGGTTCGAGACGCGTCACCTCGCCGAGCACGGCCAAGGTGCCGTCGCTGAGCCCGTCATCTCTCCCGACGAGTCCTGTGTCGGCCAAGAAGGCGAGCCTCACCGTGGCAGAACCAGGTTGGGGCGGAGCTGCGAACGAGCCGCTGACTGGCTGCGGATCCGGCCCAGCCTGCACAATCTCATAGTCGTAGCGCCGACCGGACTCCAGCTCTGGCGTGCGGCCGCTGAACACGTGATTGCCGTTCGGGCCGTCGGAGGTGGGCCACGACCGAACGGGGTAGTCCACCCATTCGGTCGTGCTCTCGGGTCGGCACCGAAGCGACCATTCGGTTCGAGCCGGGGCCGACCACACGACGTTGAGGCGGCGGCCGTGACGGTCGGCCAAGGTCAGGTGCACCCCCGATGGGTCCTGGCGGTCCGATGCCAACGGCCACCCTGACGGGTTCCGTGCCTCGACAAAACAGCAGTAGTCGCCCAGCGAGTCCGGCTCTGCCAGCCGACCGGTCGGATCGTCGGTCTGGTGCGGGCTGCGTTCGGTGATCGACGTGAATCCAGCCTGCTGTAGATGTTCGGTCACGCGTGCGGCGTTGAAGAGGCTGCGAGCAGATCCGTAGCCGAGGATCTGTGCCTCGAAGGCTCGTTCGATCGTGCAGTCTTGCTCCCAGAAGAAACTGCGGTCGCCTCGCTCACGCGCGGCCAGCGCCGCGTCCAGGTCCCAAGCGGCGATCCGGATCAGTCCGTCCTGGCGCAGGATGCGACGAAACTCCTCGAATACCGAGGCAAGATTCCACCCGTCGATCTCCCCGATGGCGGGACCCACATACAACTGATCCATCGATTCGGCGGGGAGGGGCAGGCCGTCGAACACCAGCCCGTTCCCGTCGATTCGCCCAGAGGAATGCCAGCCAGGTGGAGCGGATCTGGTGCCGTTCCAATAGAAGCAACCCGATCCCGAAGACGCCTGTGTCTCCGAAGGTGCCGAACCGGCCAAGGTCGTCATGAGGTCGGCTCCGGCAGGGTGTAGATGTCGAGCAGCCTGCCTTCGACCACGGTGGTGGCTTCGGCGTCGAGGTGTGCCTTGAACTCCGGCAGGAAGTCGAACCACCAGCGGGCCGGCCATCCCACAGCGAAGGTCACGGTTCCATGGCGGCGGATCTGGGTGAGATGCTCGATCGCCTCGTGATCCGATGCGGGAAAGCCACCGAAGTATCCGTCGACGTCAGGGAAGGGCTGCACGGGGAGGTCGTCGATCAGGCCGGTGCCGAACCAGTCGCCGTTTTCGACCACGACCACGTTGGTGCCGACTGCGCACAACTCTTCGATTCGAGCTCGCGCCACCGGCAGATCAGGAATCTGATTGCGGTACTTCACGAACCCAAGATCACCGGGTGTATCGACCAGAGACCAACGGTCCCGGATCCGCTCTCGGCTGGCTTCGGCTCGATCGAGATCCCACCGCATCCGGTAGTAGGGCAGCTCGTCGTCGGCCGGAGGGGAGCTGGGCGGCACGTAGTTCACGACGGCCGAGGGCTCGAGGATGACCGTTGCTTCGGCGTGGTGCAGAGCCAGACTTAGATCGACCTCGTCGCGGGTGTTTAGCTCCTCGTCGTAGGGGCCGATGCGGTCGAAGACCGAACGGCGGAACAACAGGCAGTGCTGTTCCACGAACGTGACCGGCTGGCGCTCGGTGATGCGATTTCGTGGTCGTTCCTCGGGATCGACACGCCAGAGTCCGTCGCCGGCAGGAACCAGGGATCCGAGGTGATGGTCGAAGTGCCCGTGGTCGCCGCGCCCCTCTCGGACGAGCGGGACGGCGACGTCGGCTGATGCGGACTCGCACGCATCGAGCAACGCCTCGAGCCATCCGTCGTTGAAGATGTTGTCGTTCTCCAGCAGGCAGACGTACTCGGTCTTCGCGTGGCGGAGTATGAGGTTCTTCGCCGCTGCCGGCAGGAGGTGTTGGTCGTGACGCAGGACCTGCCAATTGTCGTGACCGTCGAGGACTTGCAGCATCGCCTGCCAATAGCGAGGGGGAGTGGCGGCGTCGACGAGCAGCAACCTGAACGGAAGGGTTGTCTTCTCGTAGAGGCTGGCCAGCGACTCGGCTCCCAGTTCGAATCGCTCGCGAGCCAGGAAGCCGATGGTGACATCCGGAGTCGCCTGTTGTGTGATGGTGTCGTCGGGTGCGGTGCCGGTAGTCACGGTCAGCGACCTCCTCCGGAGTTGTTTGATTCGCTGAGGCCGAGCTCGTTTAGAAACCGTCGCAGCACGACGTCGGTGTCCAAGTACTGCTCGGCGATGCGCCGGGCGGCCAACGCGTGTCGCTCCGGTTCTGCACGGACTTGGTCGATGGCGTCGGCAGCCTCATCGACCGTGTGGACCTCGAAGAGACCCTCGCCGGTCGGAAGGTGGTGACAGATGCCGTTGTGCTGAACGATGACAGGGCGGCCGTGGGCGAGGTATGCGGCGCTGCGGTCGCTGAACCAGCCAACGTTCATGCCGGAGTAGACCTCTTTGACGACACTGAACTCGGCTAGCGAGCCTGCGAGGTAGGCGTGGTAGTCGTCGTAGGACGAGGCCACCTCGAGCGCAGCCACGACGGACCACCCCCGCTCCCTAAGGTCTTCGGCCGGAATGTTGCGGCCATCGACCGCGATCTCCATCGGCAGATCAACCAGGGCAGCGAGGTCGGCGAAGGCGGGGAACTGCACATCCTTCATGCCGTACGTGACGCCGCCGTAGGTGACGTTTTCGAGCGGGCTCCAATTCATCACGGTGGTGCACGGAGCATCGGAGGCTGGATTGATGGTTGGTTCGTAGAGAGCGGTGTCGATGGGGTGGAACAGAGGGCGCCACGTGACGCCGGCGGTTGGTGCGGACGATCTCGGCGTGCCGATGTTGTGGCCGTAGGTGTAGTAGGCGTCGTAGTGGGGAACGGCTCTGCCTCGGTCGAGGTCGTTTGCCAATTTCACCTGGCGGAACCCAGGATCGGGATCCATCAACACCGTGATCGGAACCTCGGCGGCTTCGTCGTCCCAGCTTCGGTGCAAGCCGCGGTCGATGAACAGGTCGGTTCTCGCCCACACGTCGTCGACCTGCTGGCGGGTCAACCCGTGGTATGTGTCATCGGCGGAGACGAAACCCCAGCGTCCGGTGAGACCGTGACGACCGAGCAGGTCGCCGATCCGCCTGAAACCACATGAGCAATCGTCGCCGCTCACCCGGAGTTCGGGGTCGAAACACGACTGCTCGTAGCCGGCTTTTTCTAGGAGGTAGACCTCGTGGCCCAGACGTTCGAGCCCGGTGAGGAACTGCAGGTTGTTCGACAGCACCCCGCCGACCGGGTGACGGATCACGAAGCTGTTGAGAACGATCGTGGCCATGGGTCAGCTCCCATCTCCCTCGGCCCGGCGACAGGCGTCTGCCAGAAGCTGGTACCGCTCGATCGCATAAGCAGTTTCGGCGGCAATGACTGCCTCGCTGCTGAGGTCTGTATGGTGCGCCATCACTGGCTCCCGCAGGTCCACCAAGTGACCGTTCCGCCGGAGATCGATTTCCGTTGTCGCTTGTCCCGGCCGCTGCGCTTGCAGACGTTGGTAACGGGCGTACAGGCTGTCGGTGGCGATGAGTTGCTCGCGGGTTCCCTGTTCTGCGATTCGTGTGCCATCGAGCACGACGATCCGATCGGCGTTGCGAAGGGACGACAGCCGGTGGGTGATCATGATGATCGTGCGTTCGCTCGCCGCCCAGGTGAGCAGCTCGACGAAGTCGAACTCGGCCTCGGGGTCGAGGCCCGCGGTTGGCTCGTCGAGGATCAGTATTGGAGCGTCGCGGCATAACGCGCGGGCGATGGCGAGGCGCTGACGTTGGCCTCCGGACAGGCTGCGGCCACCCTCGGCGAGGACGGTGTTGAAGCCGTTGGGAAGCTTCTCGATGAACTCGGTGGCTAGCGCATACTCAGCGGCCCGGTAGATCTGGGCGTCGGTGGCGTCGACGGCCCCGTAGCTGATGTTCTCTCGAACCGTCACCGGGAGCAGTAGTGGTTCCTGACTCACCAGCGCGATCCGGCGCCGCAGCTCCATCGTTGGAACGGATTTGACATCGACATCGCCCACCTTCACGACCCCGCTCCACGGATCGAAGAACCGGGGGATCAGGCCGACGAGGGTGGACTTACCGGTTCCCGAGGGTCCGATGATGGCAACCTTCTCGCCCGCTTCGATGTCGAGGTTGAGATCCTCTAGTACCGGTCGGTCGTCGTACCCGAACGTGACGCCGTCGAAGCTGATGGAGAGGGCGGGCTGGGAGAATGCGAACGGTTGGGGATGAGACGGTTCGGGTATCCCAGCGATCTCAGCTTCGAGCTGCTGAAGCCGCACGGCACCAGCCTTGGCAGTGGCTGCCGCCTGGGTGAGGCTGGCCAGCTGTTCAACCGGGCCGAATAA
>JABDJU010000289.1 GCA_013003325.1 Acidimicrobiales bacterium | reverse complement strand
GTCATCGGATGCGCAGGCGGCGGCCACGAGGCCGAGCGAGAGCACGAGCGATGCTGCGGTACGAGCTGTTTTCTTCATGATGTAGTGATTCCTTGGGTTGGTTGGGAGGGGGTGTTGATCGGGCCCTACGCAACCCATCGACGGCTCGGATGCAGTTGACCAAGATTATTTATCACTAAATTAGTGAAAGTTGAGGAAGACAGCCGGCCAGCAGTAGTTTTACCTGTTCAGAGCCGGTTTGAATGGACGCTACGGATTGGTTGCGACGGCGAACAGCCAACGCACGGCGGCGGCGGCGAGCAGCGCTCCGACCACCTGCGCAGCCACGAAACCGGGCACCGCCGACGGCTCGATCCCGGCGAACGTATTGCTGAACATCCGTCCCACCGACACCGCCGGGTTGGCGAAGCTGGTGGAGCTGGTGAAGTAGTACGCTCCGGTGATGTAGGCACCCACGGTCAGGGGAACCGCCTCCGACTTGCCCGCACGCACGCATCCGAAGATCACGAGAACGAGCCCGAAGGTGGCGATGACCTCGGCCAACAGCTGGCCGCTGCCACCTCTGGCCTTCTCCGACCAGTAGACAGCGTCGAGATCAAACATCAGATTGGCCGCCACGACCCCGAGAATCCCGCCTACCACTTGGGCGGCAACGTAGGCCAGCGCGGTGGCGTTATCGATTCCCCCGGTCACCCGCTCCGCCAAGGTCACCGCCGGGTTGAGGTGGGCGCCCGAAGTTGCGCTCAGCGCAGCGATCAACGCGATCAGGACCCCGCCGGTGGCAACCGCGTTCTGAAGCAGCTGCAGACCCACGTCGTCGGTGAGCCGTTCAGCCATGATGCCTGAGCCCACGACGCCGGCCAGAAGGAATGCGGTGCCGATCAGTTCAGCACCGATGGCTCGATGATCGACCACCATCAGACGCCGACGACCGAACAGTCCAGCCTGCTCACCGCGCCGAACTCTCCCATATTGCCAGTGTGCCGCTCAATCGATGAGCTCTTCGAGAACGTCGGCTAAACGTTTGGTGAAGTTCTTCTTGCGTCGTTTACGGTCTCGGGACGGCCGCTCCCGGTAGCGACGCTCATCGTCGTCGCGGTCGTCATCATCCCGCGACCGGCCTCTCTGCCGATCCGGGCGGGGTCGACGGATCTTCTGCGACCCGCCCGCTAGTTTGTCGATCTCGCCGCGATCGAGCCAGATCCCGCGGCAGCGGGGACACACATCGATTTCGATCTCGCCTCGAATGTGAGCTTCGAGCGACTCGTTCAGACAAAGTGGACATTGCACCTGCGGTTACTCCCCTGCCAGTTGCTCGTGGACGTTTGACAGTACCTCCAGGTCGTGGGTGAGGTGGTGCATCATCTGCTCGACGCCGGCCGCAGAATTACCCGGACGGAGCGCCAGCTGAGCCGACGACGCAGCCAGGGCTTCCACATCGGCGGTTGTCTTGTCGATCGTTCGTTCCAGCTCTTCGATGCGGTCCTTTAGCGCGTTGATGCTCTCGTGGCGGAGCTGGAGGCTCTCGGCCAGCGAGAGGTTGGCCTCGCTCGGGTTCTCGAAGTTCTCCCGGAGGGCATCCTTCAACTCGCGGCTGGCCCGCTCCGGCTGCAAGCCATCGAGGGTGCCGATGAGGGCGAGACGGTCCCGGTCGGCGTTCCACAGCGCACCTTCGACATCTTCCAGTCGCCGGAGAATCCCCGGATCCGACACGTTCTGACGAGCGAGGGCGAGGGCGGAGCCGAGCCGACCCTGCCACTGGCGCGGGGGAGGCGGATCCTGTGATCGTCCCAACACCATCGCCGCAAACTCTAGCCGAGCCCGTCGTTGCGGTAGTGGGTGCCCGGCGCGCGATAGTTGGACATGGAGTTCGACCTCGACCAGACCGACACCCTGCTCTCCACCACACGGGCGGTTCGTAAACGGCTCGACCTCGAGCGTGAGGTTCCAACCGAGGTGATCCTCGAGTGCCTCCAACTGGCCGTGCAAGCGCCGACGGGTTCCAACGCACAGGGTTGGCGATGGATGGTGGTGACCGATCCGGGGAAGCGAGCCGCGCTGGCCGACATCTACCGACGGGGGGCCGGCGACTACTTCACGCAACGAACCGGCGACATCGACCCCAGCAGCCAGACCGGCCGAGTGGTGTCAAGCGCCACCTACCTTGCCGAAAACCTCCAAGACGTTCCCGTGCACGTGATCCCGCTGATCATCGGCAAGCCGGACGGAACCAACGTTCAGGGCGCCGGTCTGTACGGGTCGATCATCCCGGCGATGTGGAGCTTCCAGCTGGCGCTGCGAGCCCGGGGCCTGGGCAGCTGCTACACCACCCTGCACCTCAACCTCGAACACGAGGCGGCCGAGCTCCTCGGAATCCCCGACCACGTCAGCCAGGCCGGTTTGTTGCCGGTGGCCTACACCAAAGGGACCGACTTCAATCCGGCGGCGCGTGGACCGGTTCAGGACATCACCTACCTGGACTTCTACAAGAATCCCATCGCATAGAACCCCCGCCGCAAACATCGCACGCCAGCTCAAGGCGAGGACTCTTTGGGTCGATTCCAAGCTGATGCCCGCAGAGCAGCGGACCAGCGGTCCAACCCAGATGAACCCAGCACACCGCTGGGAACCTCGCCCTGGCTTTGCGCGCGCCCTTCGACTTTCGGCGGCACTGCTGCCGATCGTGCTCAGCGTGATGTTTGCGTTTCTACTGATCCGGCTGCTTCCGTCGCCGGCGACACCGGGTCAGACGGCGGGCTGGTGGGCCACACTGGCCCTGACCGTGGTGATCTTCGCCGTCGGCTGTGAGCGGGTCTTTCGTCGGCTGATCCCCGCCGCCACGTTGCTGGAACTCTCGCTCGCCTTTCCCGATGCCGCTCCGTCGCGCTTCAACGCCGCCCTTCGCACCCGATCGGTTCGCACGCTTCAACGCGAACTCTCCGAGGGCAACCTCGACCCGGCGTCGGCGCCAGGAGAGGCAGTGGTGCAGCTGATCGACATGTCGACGGCGCTGACCAACCACGACCGAGCCACCCGAGGTCACACCGAACGGGTTCGCGCCTACGCGATCTTGATCGGTGAGGAGATGGGGCTGCCCGAACCCGAGATCGAACGGCTGCGGTGGGCGGCCATGATCCACGACGTGGGCAAGCTGAAGGTCCCAGCGTCGATCCTGTCCAAGCCGAGCAGGCCGACAGATGCCGAATGGGCCGAACTGAGCAAGCACCCCGGATATGGCGCCGAGTATGTCGAACCGCTGCGCCCGTGGCTGCACGACTGGACCGACGTGGCCGGCCAGCACCACGAACACTGGGACGGCTCGGGCTATCCGGTCGGTCTGTCGGGAACCGACATCTCGTTGGGGGCTCGGATTGTTGCGGTTGCCGACGCCTTCGATGTGATGACCTCGATCCGTTCCTACAAGGACGGTTCACCGGTAGCCGAGGCCAAGGCCGAGCTGGCCCGTTGTGCCGGATCGCAGTTCGACCCCGAAGTGGTGAAGGCGATGCTGGGGGTATCGATGCCGAGACGGCGCGGCTGGGGGCTGGCCGCCTGGTTCGCACAGATACCGATCCTCGGCAAGAGCTGGCCCAACAGCGGCGTCGTGGCCGCCTCGGTTGTGGCTGCGGTCGTGGCCGGCGGGTCGCTGGCCCCCGGGGAATTCTCCCCTGAACTCATCGCCTACGGAAACCTCGAAGCGGCCGAGGACTCAGAACTCCGCGTGGAAGTCGCCCCCGCTCCGCTCCCCGACACGGTGGAAATCATCGAAATCACGGGCCCGGCAACCGCATTCTGGAACGGCAAGGAGATCATCATCGCAGGCGACCCGAACGCGTCCGGCGACGTCACCGTCGTCTACGAGGCGTGCTGGGACGACGACTGCCAGGTCGGGTCGGCGACGGCCACGTTCGTCCCGGTGAACGACGGACCTCAGGCGATCGTCGACCGGGTCACTGCCACCTCGCCAGGACCGATCACCATCCGTCCGCTGGTCAACGACACCGACCTCGATTCCGACAGGTTGGCCCTCACCTCGGCGGAAGTGTTGCGGGGCCGAGCGGTGGTTGCGGTGAAGGGCGACGAGCTCATAGTGACGCCCGACGACGGCGATCCGCAGACAATCAACGTCTCGTACACGGTGACCGACGCGGCAGGCGCCACCGATACCGGTGCGGCCCAAGTGATCGTGCCCGACTTCAACGCCGCCCCCACCGCCGGCCCCGACGAGGCCACCCTCACGTCGGGAGAGACGGTGCTGATCGACGTGCTGGCCAACGACAGCGATCCCGCCGACGACCCGCTCACCATTGTCTCGGCGAACGTGACCGACGCCTCGCTCGGAACCGTCGAGATCGAGGACAATCAGCTTCGATTCACGGCCGGGCCGGTGTCCGGCGTCGCCAAAGCTACCTACAGCATCTCCGATGGCGGCAAGATCGCCGTGGGAACGATCTTGGTCACGATCACTCCCCCACCCCCGACGGCCAACGCCGACAGCGCCAGCACCTCGGAAGACACCACGGTGTCGGCCCAGGTATTAGCCAACGACATCGCGGTCGGCTCACCCCTCGACTCGGCCTCGCTTTCGATCGTCTCAGTCAGTTTGGGCAGGGCGAGCGTCGCCGGCGGAGGCGTGATCACCTTCGTGCCCGAGCCCGATGCCTACGGGATCGGCAGTGTTGTCTACGAGGTCTGCAACCAGGCGGGCGGCTGTACCACCGGGTCCTTGGTGGTGCAGATCGCACGGGTCAACGATGCCCCCTTCTTCACCCCGGGCAGCAATGTTGCCGCTGCGCTCGGCTCGGTCACCCAACTCCAATGGGCCACCGACGTGTCGGTCGGCGAGGACAACGAGCCAACCCAAACTGTGACTTTCGAGGTCAGCGTCGACAATGCGGCGGTGTTCGCCGTCGCGCCGACGATCAGTCCCGCTGGCGAACTGCGGTTCGAGTCAAGCGATGTCGCCGGCACCGCCACGGTGACGGCGCGGGCCAACGACGGCATCGACGTCTCTCAGCCCGCCACCTTCACCATCACCGTCGGCTGAGCACGCGTTTCGACCGATGCGCTGTCGGCGCGGTAACTTGGATGCAACCTACCGACTGGTAATGACGGTTCCGGCGACGGAAGGACGCTTCTATGGCATTGGTTGACGATCCGAACGACATCGACTCGATCTTGCTGGCCACCAACACCGACCGTAATGCGACGATCGCAACGGTCACGAACAACGCGGACACGATCTTCACGTGGGACTACGAGAAGGGTGCCCGGCCCCGACTCAACAAGCTGTACGAGAA
>JABDJU010000272.1 GCA_013003325.1 Acidimicrobiales bacterium | reverse complement strand
GTCCAAACTCAGCATCGAGAACGCCATCGAAGCGATCGACGCCGAGAACAGCCTCCTCATCTACCCCGAAGGCGGCCGCTCCCCCGACGGCTGGAGCCGAACCCATCGACCGGGGGCGGCGTTTGTGGCGAAGAAAACCGGGGTCCCGGTGGTGCCCACCTACATCGATGGAACGGGAACGATCCTGCCGAAGGGAAAGAACTGGCCATCGAGGGCGCGCTGTGCCGTCGTCTTCGGTTCGCCGATGCAGTCCGATGAGTCCGAAGACGCCCGCAGCTTCGCAAAACGTATAGAGGCACGGGTCAGCGAGCTGGCCGAGGAGTTTTCATCGGGATGGTGGGAGGCTCGCAAGAAGGCCTACGCCGGAGCCGTCAAAGACCTGGCCGGCCCCGAGGTCGGAGCGTGGCGTCGCCGTTGGGCCCTCGGCCCCAAACCCGGCGCCGAAACCGAGAAGTCCTCCTGGCCCTAGCCGCCGCTTCAGCTCGCCGGGGGGTCGAAGTGAGGGTGGAAGGTGAAGGCGTGCTGGGTGGGGCCGTTGTCGGCGAGGTGGTCGATACGTTCCTTGGCCTCTTCGAGGGTTGGAACATGGCCACTGGGAATCCACCACATCGTGAGCACCGGAAGATCATGCATCGGTTCGAACCACTCCCGCCGCCGGCGTAGGAAGGCGGCGTGATCGGTCTTGAAGACATACGCCTTCAAGGCATCGATCGACTCCCACACCGTGAGGTTGGGAAGAATCGACTCGTCGTCGAAGGCCCTGATCGCCGTCGCATTACCCGAGTCGTCCTGGAGCCTCCACACGAATCCCGGTGACTTCTCCGCCAACTCGTTGATGAAGTCGAGGTTGTCCATGAACTCGGCCACCCGCGGATCGTCGGTGGGGTGTTTGAGCCGGCCGATGTTGATCTGGGCCAAGTGCCAGTGGGTGCTGGATTCCATCGCTCGCGCTCCTCGATTCTCCGACACGGTCGATCAACCTAGCGCCGGTCCGGCAAAGAGTCTGGACACGCGCACCCCGGCCTCCACCGGGAGAAGAGATGACCGGTTTACCATCCGTGGGTGCTGTTCACTTCAGCCACCTTCCTCTGGCTGTTCCTGCCATTGGTGTTGCTTTTCCACACCCCGTTGCTGAGGGTGTCGCTTCAAGCCGCCAACACGTTCCTGTTGCTGGCCAGCCTGCTGTTCTACTGGTGGGGTAGCGAAGAGCTCGTGCTGCTCCTCGCGGTGTCGGTGATCATCGACTATCTGGCCGCCGATCTGGCCAGCATCGCCCGCCGGCGTGGACGGCAGGGCATCGTGAAGGTGTGCGTCGGGGCCTCGGTGGTGGCCAACGTCGGGATCCTGGCCTGGTTCAAATACGCAGGCTTCCTCGCCGAAACCCTCAACGACCTGAACTCGGCAATGGGCGGCGGCTCGATGGTGGTGCCCTCGGTCATCTTGCCCATCGGAATCTCGTTCTTCACGTTCCAATCGATGAGCTACACCTTCGATGTCGCCTCCGGGAAGATCGAACCGATCGGCGATCCCCTTCGCCTGCTGCTGTACGTGAGCCTCTTCCCCCAGCTCATCGCTGGTCCGATCGTGCGGGCCCGCGACGTGAAGGACCAGCTGGGCGATCGAACCGCCGGACTCGAGCAGCTGACCGAGGGGTTCTCGCGTTTCTCGTGGGGCCTGGCGAAGAAGATGCTGATCGCCGACGCCGTGGCGCCGCTGGTCGATGCTGCGTATGCAGCGGAACCGACGATGGCCTCGGCCTGGATCGCCGCCGTTGGCTACGCGGTGCAGATCTATTTCGATTTCTCCGGTTATTCCGACATGGCGATCGGGCTGGGCAAGATGCTCGGTTTCACGTTTCCCGAGAACTTCGACCGTCCCTATGCCGCCGCCACGACCACCGATTTCTGGCGGCGCTGGCACATCACGCTCTCGACCTGGTTTCGGGACTACCTCTACATCCCCCTCGGCGGCAATCGAGGCACCCAGCTCGGCACCTATCGAAACCTGATCATCGTTTTTCTGGTCACCGGCTTGTGGCATGGAGCCGCGTGGACATTCATCATCTGGGGCCTGTGGCACGGAGCCGCCCTGCTCATCGAGCGCCGAGCCGGAATCCGGGCCCACCACTATCACCCACTCCTCCGGGTCTGGACCGCCGCGGTCGTTCTCGGCGGCTGGATCCTGTTCCGATCCCCCGACCTCGGTACCGCCGCCGCGCTGTTCTCGGCGTCGGTCAGCCCGAGCGTGGCCGTGCCCCCCGCAGTCGCCGATGCCTTCACTCCCCTCACCGCCATCGCCCTGTTCGGTGGTGCGGTGATCTCGATCCTCCCCGGCCAGTTCCGGCCGGTCGACCTGCTGCCGAAACGGACCCGCCAGGCCGAAGCCATGCGCTGGGCCCTCTATGGCGCAGCCCTGCCGCTGGTGGCGATTCGTGTTCTCTCCGACGCCTACACGCCGTTCCTCTACTTCCAGTTCTGATGTCTGCTGATTTCTCCGACCGAAGCTGGCCGCTGAGCAGCCTCCTGGCTCTGCTCGGTTTCGTCTTTGTCCCGGCCGCAGTCACGATGGCCGGCCTGTCGGCAGGCCCGACCAACACCGGAACCGAAGTGGAAAACGGCCCCGACGGACTGGCGTTTTCTGAAACGGAGCAGAATCGATCGTTGAGCATGATCGATCGATGGGTCGAGTCGAGAATCCCCGGCCGTGAGCTGGCCTTCGAGTTCGACCGGACGACCACCCGGATCCTCGACGACAACTACGCCGGTGCCATCGCCGCCAACGATCGGGTGCAGCTCGGTCGAGACGGTTGGCTGTTCTTGAGCGATGCCAGCGACCAGCCGTGCGCAACACCGAAGATCGAGCGGATGTGGAAAGCAGAGCTTGCCCGGGTCGAGGCCATGCTCGGATCAGCAGGCAAGAGGCCTCTGGTCGCAATCGCCCCCGATCGCGGCGTCATCGCTCCGGATCTTCTGGGCTCGATCGACAACCGGTGCCAGGTTCACAACACCGACGTGGTGAACCGCTTGGCGACGTCACCAATTGTGATCGACCTGTCCGAATCCGTCTCCGGGGAAGCGCACGCGCTGCAACTCGATACCCACTGGAGCCCGGAGGGTGCCATGGCCGGCGCTCGTCAGATCGTCGACGTGATCTCGCCCGGCACCTGGGAAGACCGCACGGTCGCTACCGAGATCGTCGAACGTCGAGGCGACCTCGACGGGCTTCTGGGCTATGAGAACACCGAGGCAGTGAATCTGCTGACGGTAGACCAGCCTGAGCCAACCGCGTTGGAAGCGTTTCAGACCTCGATACCCGGTCGCCCCTTGGTCAGGGCATCGACACCCGGTTCAACCGATGCGCATGTGCTGCTGATCCACGATTCCTATGGCGGACTCACGGTAGTCGACGACCCCGATACGTACGTGGCCGGTCTAGGTGTGCACTACGTCAGACCATGGTTCCGCAGGGTCGACAACGTTCGACTGGAGGGCATTTCCGCCCTGTCGCTCGCCGACGAACCCGTCGCCCAGTCTCTCCAGGAAGCGGACACCGTGGCCTTCTTGTTCGTCCAGCGCATGCTGTCATTCCGTTTGGGAACGGGCCGGCTGAGCATCCCCACGGCGGTTGCCTTGAAGTCAGTCCTTGGAGTGGAACACGACGCTCGGAATCCTACGGGCGAGGAGGGGGTGCTCATCATCACCGGGTTCGACGCCGATCCGTCCGACATCCGGGCGGGGGCGGGCTCGATCCTCGAACGCCTGGACTTCGGGGACCAGGTTGGCCTGCTGGTCAGTGCCGGCACACGGCTCGAGCTCCCACCGATCGCATCAGTTTTTGTGCCCACGGAGTAGGCGAGAACGAGCGGGCCCAGCCCGAGGGCTGAACCCGCTCGATTCTTCCGAGACCTGCCTGCTTATGGCAGCGGAACGAAGCTCTTGGTCGAGTAGTTCTCGGCCGGCGGCTTGGCCACAACACCGCCGAGGTCGAGCTCGACGTAGTCGATGAAGCCCTGGGCGTAGTTGATAAACGTGTCGACGATCCGCGCGTCGTCGATCTCGCCAAAGGTGAGGTAGCCGTCACGACCCGCTGCAATGAAGTCGTTCGTTACGACCGTGTAGGTCGCACTCAGGTCGAAGGGCACCCAATCGGTCGAGCCCTTTGCTTGATACTCCATGTTGGTGAGTCGGGAACCATTGTCTGCGGTGGCGTCGGCGTCCCAGCGCAGCCCCGCCGCATAGGGATACGCACCCGTTGACCCGTCGGGTGCGAGGGCGAAGTCGAAGCCCTCTTCGAGCACCTGTTTGATCTCGGTGCCGGTCATGTCGAGGTTCACCAGCGTGTTGGAGAACGGCAGAATCGTGTACGCGGTCGCGATTGTGAGCTCCCCGGCCGGTACGTCGATTCTCACCCCTCCGGCGTTTTGGATCGAGATGTCGCTCTCGAAGCTTCGAGACCGGAATGCCTCGGCCACGAGCTGTTGAATGTCGCCACCCTGATCAGCGGTGTCGGCCACGTCACAGAGGGTGGACCGTCCTTGACCAGGAATGCGTTCGAGGCACAAGTCCTCCGAGACACTCCCGATGACCCGCTCTGTCTCGGCAGCGATCCGATCGGTGAAGGAATCCAGCAACTTCTGGGCATTCGCGTCAGGTTCGACGATCGACAGTTCCGGGGCAGCCTCCACCGCAGCCAGAACGGCCTCGAGATCGGCCCCCTCGAGCGCAACGTCCTCGCCGTCGACCTCACGGGTGAAGTTGTCGCTGAGCAAAAGGTGGGGTGTTCCTTCGCACGATGTCACGAATCCAAACTCGTCCCAGCTAACGCTGATCTGTCCCACAATCTGGCTGTACTCCCAGGCTTGGGCGATGCAGACCGGTGCACCGACACGGTCGGTTGTCATTGTGGGGTACGGGCCCTGCGGGTTGAGGCCGTAGGCTTCGAACTCGTCGCCGAGGAGCGTGTGACTGTCGCCCCCGATGATCACGTCGACGCCGCTGACCATTCCGGCTAGCGCGAGGTCGTTGTCGTACTGGTAGTGGGTTACGAGCACGACCTTGTTGATACCCATGCTCCGTAGCTCGTCGATCTGAGCCTGAGCGGTCTCGACTTCGTCGAGGAACTCGGTATCGGGGTCCGGGCTGGACGAGTTCTTCGTCTTGTTGGCGATGTCGATTCCGACATAGGCGACCTTCTCACCGCCGTACTCGTAGATCACGTGAGGCTCGAGGTAGCCGTTGACCAGCGGTGAGCTAGGGCCGGGCACGACATTGGCGGCCAACACCGGGGTCTGGCAATAGGGGTCCGAACGCAGATGGTCGAGGAACGCGGCAAGACCTGCGTCACCGTCGTCGAACTCGTGATTGCCCAGAGCGAACGCATCGAAGCAAATCTCGTTCATGAGGGCCGCGTCGATCTCACCCTTGAACAGGCTGTAGTACAGCGTGCCGGTGATTGCGTCCCCGGCGTGGATCTTCGCCACGTTCTCACCTGCGTCTTCGAGCTGATTTTCGAGCTCGGCGAACTTGGCCACGACACGGGGGAACCCAGCGAAGTCGACATCGGTTTCGGCTCCGGCCAGATCGAGGCCGATGTCATCACTCTCGAGATGCGAATGGTGATCGTTGATGTGGAGAATGTTCAGCGAGAGCTCAACCTCAGGTTCGGTGAGCAGCTTCTGTTCTTCCGATTCGGCGAACCATCGAATGATGCTCCGCTGTTCGACACCGGCTCCCAGCACGGTGTTCACCCAGTACTCCAGGCCGAGCGGGTCTGCTGGTCGGCCGAGCGCTTGCTCGTATAGCCGTCCGACAAATTCGGCATCGCTAAGCCCCTCACCCACCGCGTTTTGCCACTCTTGGCTGGCGAGAAACGCCCAGGTCAGGTCCTGGTAGGTGGCGCCGTCAGCCGAGACTTCCATCCAGTAGTCGAGGCCACGTTGGTCCGCATCGCGGCCCAATACGGTCTTGTAGAGCCGGCGGATTTCTCCGACGGTCAACGGCTGTGTCTCTGCTGTGGTCGCGACGTCTTCGGACTGTGACGCGGCAGGAGCCACCCCGCCTACCGTGACCGCAGTGGTCATCAAGGCCACCGCCAACGCGCCAACAAACCATCGTCGAATTCGCATTCTCGTTATCTCCCACGCTTGAAGTGATTCGACCCCGAAGGGCCCGCCGTGCCCCAGCATTGTCGAAACAGAGTTGGGTTTCCAATTCGACTCACGAAAGGGTTCCCCCACCAGTCCACTGTCTCTTGACCTCGGACCTACTTCGAGCGAACATATGTTCGATGACGGCTTCGATCCTCCATGCCGATCTCGACTCGTTCTACGCGTCGGTAGAGCAGCGCGACGACCCCTCCCTGCGCGATCGCCCCATGATCGTGGGGCGCGGCATCGTGCTGGCCGCCAGCTACGAGGCCAAAGCGACCGGGGTTCGCACCGCCATGGGCACCTCGGCGGCGCTGCGACTCTGCCCCGAGGCCATCGTGGTCGACGCTCGCATGCGGGCCTATGTCGAAGCGAGCAAGAGGGTGTTCGAAATTTTCCACGACACCTCTCCCCTCATTGAAGGGGTCTCGATCGATGAGGCGTTCATCGATGTGGGCGGACTGCGCAACATCTCGGGCTCCGCGCCAAAGATCGGAGCCACGCTGCGTCGCCGGGTGCGAGACGAAGTCGGACTGCCGATTACTGTCGGTGTCGCCTCCACCAAGCACTGCGCCAAGGTTGCCAGTCAGGCTGGCAAACCCGACGGCCTATTGGTGGTTCCCGAGGGCGGAGAACTCGACTTTCTCTGGCCGCTACCGGCCAACAAGCTGTGGGGGGTCGGCAAGAAGACCTCCGAGAAGCTTGGTCGGATCGGCATCGCCACCATCGGCGACCTGGCCATCGCCGACACCGATCGGTTGATCGAAGAGCTCGGAACCGCTCACGCCCATCACCTGCAGGCACTGGCCAACAACCAAGACCCGCGGCGGGTCGACACCGGACGGCGCCGGAAGTCGATCGGGTCGCAGCGTTCGTTTCCGTCGCGGGGAATGACCGGCAACGATGCGTGGGCCATCGTGCTCGAGTTGGTTGAGCGCATCACAGCGTCGATGCGATCAAAGAACCTCATGGGACGGACCGTCACGTTGAACCTGCGCGACAACAACTTCCACTCGTTCAGTCGGTCGACGACGATGGCCCAGGCCAGCTGGTCATCGGCGGAGATCGGGCGGGCCGCCAAGAAACTGTTCCACGAGAACAGCGAGTTCCTGCGGTCGGGAGCATGCACAAAGGTGGGTCTGTCGCTCTCCAACCTCACTTCGCCCCACAATGTGCAATTGGCGATGGACTTCGAGCCCGGCCGTCCGGCAGCGGTCGATGCAGCGGTCGACCAGATACGGGATCGTTTTGGCAACGAGAGCATCAGCGCCGCCCGCATCATGCCCGAGGGCCACGAACACCATTCCCACCCGAACTGGTTTCAGTAGGACCCAATCCCTCGGTGGGCATACAGTGCGTCGATGGCTGGAGCGCTCGATGGAATTCTGGTGGCCGACTTCTCTCGTGTGCTTGCCGGGCCGCTGTGCACGATGCATCTGGCCGACATGGGCGCTGACGTCGTCAAGGTGGAACGCCCCGATGGTGGCGACGACACTCGGCACTGGCCGCCGTTCCTCCAGGACGGCACGTCGACCTATTACGCGTCCATCAACCGGAACAAACGCAGCGTCACGTTGGACCTCTCCGACGATGGTGACCGCGAGTTGGCCCGACGCCTGGCCGACCGAGCTGACGTAGTGATCGAGAATTTCCGACCCGGGGTCATGGCGTCGTTCGACTTGGACAGCGAGTCGGTGTTGGCTCGCAACCCAGGAGTGATCTACTGCTCGATCACCGGCTTCGGAACCGACGGTGACGGAGCCGACATGCCCGGGTTCGACTTCCTCATCCAAGGGATGGGAGGTTTGATGAGCCTCACCGGTCCTGTCGACGGAGAGCCATACCGGGTTGGCGTTGCGATGGTCGACGTGCTCGCTGGGCTGCATTCGCTCATCGGGATCCTGGCGGCCCTGAACGCACGTCACACCAACGGTGGAAAGGGCCAGGTGGTGGAGGTGGCGCTGATGCAGTCGCTGTTGGCGGGCATGGTGAATGCCAGCTCGGCGGCGTTGTTGACCGGGCGGGATCCGGAACGGGCCGGCAACCGCCACGCCTCGGTCGCACCCTACGAGGTCTTTCACGCCAGCGATGGGCCGTTCATCATCGCAACCGGCAACGATCGTCAATGGCAGCGGATCTGTGAGGTCATCGATGCACCAGAGTTGGCTGCCGATGAACGATTCTCGACCAACGCGGGACGAGTGACCCACATCGAGGAAGTTGCCGCCGCGATGAACAGTCACCTGATTCGAAAGACGGCGGCGCGATGGACCGAAGAGCTCCTCTCGGCGCGGGTTCCGGCCGGGCCGATAAACACGCTGACCGAGGCGTTCGCCGATGCCGCTCGCTTGGGACTCGATCCGATCTGGGACGTGCAAGGGGTTCCGAGCCCCAGAGCCCCGATCAAGATGAGCGCAACACCTTTGGCGGGACGAATCCCTCCGCCCCAGCTCGGAGCGGACAGCGAGGACATCAGGGGCTGGCTCGCCGACGAGTCCGAGTAGCGCGCTCCGACGGGGAGGTCAGTCGTCTGTCGCGACGTCGTCGGCGGTGAGGTCGACGCAGTTGAGGACCTCTTCGCGCTCGCCGCAGGTGACGCCGAATCGTTCGTACTCGCTTCCGATCGGCGCCGCTTCCCACAGCTCGTCGCAGGCTGAGCCGTCGCCGGCCTCGCATCGATCCCAGAGATGATCGAGTTCTGGATCGTCGCCATATGAGATCGGGCCGGCAAACGCCATCTCTTCCGGCACTTCCTTGGGGGCGTGCAGCATCTCCTCGGCCCGCTCGCAGGCTTCGATGAGCTGGTCTTGGGAGTCGCCACGACGCAGACCTTCGGAGAGACCGGTGACGCAGTTGGACACCTCGACCGAGTGGCCCTCGGAGACAAGGTCACCGATCTGGAGTTCGGTCGACACATCGGCCGCCGGCGGCGGGGCGGAGCAGGCGCCGAGCAGAAACGTCGACACCACAAATGCGGCAAGTGGGGTGATCGCCTTCGACATCGTGTATCTATCGGCCGGTGTTCCCCGCCCGTGAGGCGGTCAGCCGGTCCGGGGGGCCTTGGCGAGGTCGACCACGAATCGGGTGAGGTGGGCGGGAAAGACGTGTTCGGCCACAAGGATCGCGGTGCCGCCGGTATCGAAGGT
>JABDJU010000301.1 GCA_013003325.1 Acidimicrobiales bacterium | reverse complement strand
CCCTTCGGGTGTCGGGGCTACGCGACCCCGAGCAGTTGGTTAAAGGAGACCTTGATCTCCGGCTTCCTTCAGGTACTCGGCTTCGGCCTCTTCAAGGGCGGTCCGGGGGTCGAGACCCTCGGTTCCGATCTTGATCAGTGCGTTGCCCAGCGCGGTACGGGCGATGCCGGCGGCCGGGTGGTTGAGGTCGGGACCGCGTCCCTGGCTGTAGCTGGCATTGGCAGCGTCGGTGTTGCGGGCGCCGTCCGGATTCGAGACGCCCGCCCGGGTAACGCCGGCGAACTCAGCGGCAGCTGTCTGGCTCTCCTCGTCTGCAGCCGCCAGGATCGCAAGGAAGAGGGCCTCGGTGTCGGCGCTGGTATCAGCGGCGATGCCGTAGCCATCCACATAGGCCGGAGAGGCGAGGACGCTTCCGCCGGTGCTCAGCGCCGGTGCGAACTTGACGTTGTCGAGTTCGGTTGACACGTTTGGATCGTCCATCTCGATCGCCCGGGAGGCCCACGTTTGGCCAACGACGTAGCGTCCGGTCTGGAAGTCGGCGGCGATCTCGGTGGTGCCGTACTCAGCTGCGTCGGGGTCCGCGCAGTTGTCGTACATGTCCTTGAGAATCGTGGCCGCCTCGACTGCGTTGTCTGAGGTGAAGTTGGGCTGGCCGGTGACCGGGTCGATGTTCGGGGGGCCACCGAGGGCGCCGAGCACATTGTCGAACTCGATCTGCCAGGCCCAGCTGGCCTGGTTCATGAGTACGAAGCCGGGCATGCCAGCGTCCTTGAGTGGCTGGCACATGGCGATCGCCTCTTCAAACGTGGCGGGTACCTCGAGGCCAAGTTCGGCGAGCTTGGGCTCGTTGTAGAACACGTGCATCGTGTTGGCCACCATCGGCACAGCGTAGATTTGGCCGTCGAGCGACATGAAGTCCCATGCCGCCTGAGGGATCTGGTCGAGGTCGTACTCGTCGCTGTACTTGTCGATGAGATCATTGAGCGGCAGTAGGCCACCGGCGTTGGCGTACTTGGCGATCGCAGCATTGGACCCCTGGTAGATCTCGAAGCTCGGGTTGCCGGTGGCGATGTCGGCCAGAGCGGCTTCCTGGGCGTCGGCGGAGTCCTGGAACTGGACGTTGAAGGTGTAGTTGCCTTCCTCACAGTCCTGAAGTTCCTCGACGTAGGCGTCGATGACCGGGAATTGCCATCCGAGTACATCGACCTCGATCTCGTCCGAGGGGTTAGGGATGGCACATTCGTCGGAGATAAGCGAGTGCTGTTCCTCCATGCCATCGTCTTCCTCCATCGAGTCATCTTCCTCCATCGAATCGTCAGAGGAGCCGTCGTCGGATGGCGCTGCGGTGGTCGCCGATGACCCTTCGTCATCGCTGCCACCGCAGGCTGCGCCGAACATTGCAAGAGCGATGACGGCGGCAAGGAGCCGCAGCCATCGACTGTTCTGGTTACTCATTGTTTCTCTCCCTGTTGTTGGTTAATGAGATCTTGATGATGGAACGAGTGCAGGATCATCGTGCACCGCCACGATTGAAGATGAGGTGGGCCGGGCCGACACAGCCGTTGGCATCGAGGGCTCGGTTCTGTGCATTGGCGGCCTCGACTATGTCATCTGTCCAGCTGATCGAGGGCCGGCTGTCGCCGGCGGTGACGAGCACCATCGTGGCCGTTTCGGCTCCGGTCGCCTTGAGATTGCGCCACACATTGGGCGGTAGTGAAACGACAGAACCCTGTGCGGGTGTGGCTGCGACACCCCCCTCGTCGTTGCACTCGATCTCCCACTGCCCGTCGACCAGGTAGGCCACCTGGGCCTCGCCAACCGAATGCAGACCGGTTTGATTGCCTGGCTCAGCCCGCAGCCAGGTGGCGGTGAAGCTGTGATGGCCGGCGATCGGTGCGACTTCGTTGACCGCCTGGCTGAAGCCGTGACCTATCAGGGGTGCGGTATCCACCCGGTGGCCTTGGAGGCTGCCGGACAGCAGTGACCCGGTTGACCATATTCGATCCGCAGCCCGCACCAGTCGCTGCTCAAGCTCGTCGGCGGATGGCTGGGAAAGCCCGTCGACATCTGATTGCTGCATCAGGGGCATCAGCTCGACACCGTCGACTTCGTCGCCTCTGGCAGTGTCGATCAGTGATGCATCCTTGTCGAGATACAAACCTGTCTCTGCCGCCTCGACCAAGACCTCTGGTGCCCAAATGATTCCGCCGGTCACGTCGCGCCCAAGTGCAGTGAACACCCACCCATCGTCGTTTCCGGTGTTCTCAAAGCCACGGAAGACCCACGTGGGCACGCTCAGCACATCTCCGGCCCCAACCGGGATACCCACCGCCCGGTCACCCAGGCCTACGTCGAAGCGGAAAGATCCCTTCGTACAGATGAATACTTCGGCGGTGAAGTGAAGGTGCGGGTTGTTGATCGCCCCAGCTGGAAGCCGGGCGGCGCCGACGTTGAACCCATGGGCCTCTTCGAGGTTGATGACCTGATCTGAGTTCTGCGAGACCCCGGGACCGATGAACGAATAGCTCTCCTTGCCCTTGCTCTGGGGTAGCCGCACGTCGACAAAGGCTTGAGGATCGGCCACGAATTGGTCGGGCTCGATGACTCGGCGCTCGAGCTCCGTTGGGGATATGTGCATCAGTTGACCCCCAGCGGTCGACCGCCATCGACCGGAATGATCGATCCTGTCGTGAGCACTAACTCGCGAGCCGCAACCGAAACCGCAGCTGCGACGTCGTCGGGAGTGGCGAGCTGGTTGAGCGGTGTCTGATCGGTTTGGTTCTGGATGTAGTCGGCCGGGAAACGGCTGGCGTACTCGCCGAGCACCCAGCCCGGCGATACCGACACCACACGGATCTTGGGCGCCAAGGCCCGACCCAACGACCGGGTCATGCTGTCGAGCGCCGCCTTCGACGCGCAGTACGCCACGTTGGACCCTTGCCCCGTGACGGCCGCGATCGACGAGATGTTGACCACGACCGGCATATCGGCTTTCTCGAGCAGTGGGCGGAAGGCCCGAACTGCGGCGAATGGCCCGCGCCAGTTGGTGGTGAAGATGCGGTCGATGATCGCGTCGGAGAGAGCGTCGAGGTCGTCGTGGGGCACCGGCTCGGTCGTGCCGGCGCAGTTGACCAACAGGTCTACCTTTCCGTAACGATCGGCGACACTGCCCGCAGCCTCGGTTAGTGCGCGTGAGTCGGTGACAGGAAGCGGGAGAGCGCAGTGATCGTCGCCAGTGAGTTGTGCAGCGATGTCGGTGGCCCGTTCGAGATTGGATCCTGCGCCGACGACGACCTTGTACCCGTCTCGAGCGAGGCGGGCACAGATCGCCGAACCGATGCCACCACTACCGCCGGTGACGACGGCGACCAGCTCCGAGGTGTGCGGGGGCGTCGACATGGGCTAGCTGGCCGCCTCGGTCTTGGCGCCGTAGCGGGCTACCCGAATGTCGGCCTGCGCCTTGTGCCCGGCGAAGTTCTCGATCTCACACAGCCGTGAGCAGTACTCGCCGATCATGGCTGCGGACTCGGCATCGGTCACCCGCTGGTAGGTGACGGTCTTGATGAACTTGCCGACCCACAGCCCGCCGGTGTACCGGGCTGCCGCTTGGGTGGGCAGCGTGTGGTTGGTACCGATGACCTTGTCGCCGTTGGCGACGTGGGTCATGGGACCGAGGAAGAGAGCGCCGTAGTTGACCATGTTCTCGAGGAAGTAGTCGTCATCGTTGGTCATGACCTGCACGTGCTCGAAGGCGAGATCGTCGGCCACAGCCAGCATTTCTTCGTTGCTGTCGCACACCAGGACCCGGCCATAGTTCTCCCACGCCACGCCGGCTACGTCGGCGGTCGGCAAGGTCTTCAGCTGTCTGGCGACCTCGTCGATCGTGTCGTGGCCGAGCTGTTCTGAGGTGGTGAGTAGGACGGCGGGCGAGCTCGGTCCGTGTTCGGCCTGTCCGAGCAAGTCGGTGGCGCACATCTCGGCATCGACGGTGTCGTCGGCGATGACGAGCGTTTCGGTTGGCCCGGCCGGGAGGTCGATCCCAACCCGGCCGTACAGCTGACGCTTCGCTTCGGCGACGAACGCATTTCCGGGGCCGACCAGCACGTCGACGCCGTCCATCAGACCCTCGACACCGAGTGCCATCGCGCCGACAGCCTGGATCCCGCCGAGAATATAGATATCGTCGGCTCCGGCCATCGCCATTGCCGCAACAGTCTCCCGGGGGATCTCGCCGTTGATCGGCGGCGTGCATGCCACGACGCGAGGCACCCCTGCAACCTTGGCGGTGAGCACGCTCATGTGGGCCGAGGCCACCATCGGGTAGCGGCCGCCGGGCACGTAGGCGCCCACGTTCTGCACCGGAATGTGCTTGTGTCCGAGCACAACTCCTGGAAGCGTTTCGACCTCGACCGGCTTCATCGAGTCGAGTTGAACCTGGGCGAAGTTTCGGATCTGGGTCTGGGCGAACTCGATGTCTGCAATGGTCACCGGGTCGATCGATGCAATGATGTCGTCGATCTGTTGCTGGCTGAGCCGGAACGAGTCGGGAGACCACTTGTCGAATCGCTCGCTCAGCTCCCGAACGGCGGGCTCGCCTCGTGTCTCGATCTCCACGAGAATGTCGCTGACTTTGGTTGAGAGCTCGGTATCGGATCCGTGGGCGCCCTTGCGGGTCGCTTCCTTCAAGACCTTCATTGACTGCTTCCTTCTGCGTTGTTGAGATTCGTGTGGCCCGGGCGCCGGGTCGAGCCGCCCACCCTTACAAAGCCGCCTACTGAGATGTGTTCTTGCCCGTCGCCGTCGGGGGATGCCAACTGTTCGAGGGCGACGCGGATCAGCTCTTCCGCCGGCTGAACCAGCGTGGTGATGTCGAACCCGGCCCAGGATGCCTGAGGGAGTCCGTCGAATCCGGTTACGGACACGTCGTCGGGAACGGCCACACCGTTGGCCCGAAGCCCGTCGATCACTCCGAATGCAAGCTCGTCGCCGGCGACCATCAGCGCGTCGGGCAACGCCCCGGCGCCGCCGAAGTGATCGAGCAGCTTGGCGGCGATGTTGTACCCCGCTTCGTAGTCGAAGCTCCCGGCGGCGATGTAGGGGCAGATGATCCCGTGACGATCGAGCGTGGTGGATGCTCCCTTGAAGCGGCGACGGTCGGAGCCGGTTTCGGAGTCTCCACCGACAAACGCGACCGACCGGTGCCCTGTCTCGACCAGATGCTCGGCCAGAAGGGCGGCCCCACCTTCGTTGTCGACTGTCACCGAGCCTGAAATATCGAGCGCCTCCGGATGGTTGAACGCCACCGCCGGGATGCCGAGCGATGAGACAACCGATACTGCGTCGTTGTCGATGAACGACGACGCCAGCAGCACGCCGTCGACCCTGTACTGCCGCAGGGACTCGACGACAGATGCCACCTCGGAGGGCTTGGTGAAGGTGAACAAAAGCAGTTGGGAGCCCCGCTCAGCCAGTTGCTGGGAGATCTCAGCCACAAGGTGTTGCCAGTATTCGCTGCGGGCCGGCACGACCGCGCCGACGATGTTCGTTCTTTGCGACTTGAGGCTGCGAGCGATCGCATTCGGCACATAGCCGAGACGTTCGGCTGCAGCCCGAACCTTCTCCTTGCTGGCATCGGCCACGAGATGAGGCGATGAGAACGTGCGCGCCACGGTGGCCTGGGACACGCCGGCTTCGGCGGCCACTTCAACCGAGGTGACCCGTCCTGTTCGCTTCTCCCTCATGTGACCGGCATCATATGACTACGTAGTCATAGCCGCAAGCGATTCAACACAACGGCAACGCGATCGACGGGTTCGCCAGGCCATCAGCTGCCGAGCAGAATCTGCTTCCAGATCGCGGTCTCGTCGAGCAACACGTACTCGCGACGCAGGCCCCACGGTCCGAACTCGGCGTGGCTGATTCCCATCACATAAACCTCGGCGCCGCTCGGCGGACCGAAAGCCCCCAATCCGTCGTGGGTGCCCCACAGCGACCACCGCACCGCAGCTCGAGGCGGCATCGATTCGGACTCCATGCCGATGGTGTGGTGCACGATGAACGTCGCGGACGGGAACGCACTTCGCAAGCCCAACCAAAACTGATCGGCTGCGGAACGGCCGTGAGCGGTGATTCCGCCGGGGTGCTCGAGGTGCACCGCGCGGTCGTAGGAACGCTCGACAGTGGCCAGGTCGGCGTTCATGATGTCGGCCAGCATTCCGGCGTAGTCGTGCCCTATCGGGGAGTCGTTTCCTGTGCCGACATAGGCGTTGGGTGGATCGTTGTTGGGGTTGAGCGGGATCGTTGCATGTTCGGGGCCACCTTCCCGCTCGATCTGGTCAGCTGCGAACCGCTTCGGATCGATTCCGAGCTGACGCACGATTGCCCCCTGATCACGCACGATCCATTCGTCGTAAATCGTGTTTTCCTTGGCCGCGCAGTCGGCGATGATGCGGTACTGCAA
>JABDJU010000248.1 GCA_013003325.1 Acidimicrobiales bacterium | reverse complement strand
GATGGGGGTCGTTCTCCATCAACAGGCGGTCTTTGTAGGTGCCGGGCTCGGACTCGTCGCCGTTGACTACGAGGTATCGCGGCCAGACGGGGGGCATGAAGCCCCATTTGATCCCGGCGGGGAACCCGGCGCCGCCCCGACCCAACAACACCGCATCCTTCACGAGTGCCGCAACGTCGGCGGGCGGGCGGCGAAGCGCCTTCTTCATTCCCTCATACCCACC
This sequence comes from Acidimicrobiales bacterium, assembly GCA_013003325.1. GTDB lineage: Bacteria > Actinomycetota > Acidimicrobiia > Acidimicrobiales > SZUA-35 > JABDIY01. Next base: position 7,297 of record JABDJU010000248.1, on the reverse strand, counting down.
GGTGGCGAGCGATCGCTCGAGGGTGTGGCTGTCGTCGTAGGGGAACCGACTCGACACGATCTTGACACCCTCGTTGTCGACGTAGCCGGCGGCGTGTGGAATGTACGCATTGGTAGCCATGACGGTGCTTTCGGGTGGTGCTAGGTGGCGGGCGTGCGGGACGCGAACCAGGCCGGCGTTCCGGCTGTTTCGGGCGACTCGATTCCGGCGAGTCGGTCGGGCGGGATGTGTTGGCGAACCGTGGCGAGGGTCCCATGATCGGGAATCTCGGGACGGCTTCCGGCTCGTAGGTCGTCGATCAGCTGATCGAAGTCGTCGGTGGTGAGGCGGTATTCGTGGCGATAGTTCACCTGGAGGCATGGGGCTTCTGTGCAAGCGGCGATGCACTCGACGTCTTCGAGGGTGAACATGCCGTCGTCGGTCGTGCCTCCGGGGCGTATGCCGAGGCTTTTCTCGGCGTGATGGAGGAGCTCTTCCCCGCCCAGAAGTTGGCAGGAGATGTTGGTGCAGATGTTCACCATGTACTTGCCCTGCGGCTCGAACTTGAACATCTCGTAGAAACTGGCCGAACCGAGCACCTCGGCCGGCGTGACACCTACCAACTCGGCGAGGTGCTCCATCGCCTCGTTGGTCACGTGGCCCTCTTGTTCCTGGGCGACGTGCAGCAAAGGAATCAATGCGCTTTTCTTACGGGGATACCGTGCGATGATCTCGTGCGCGAGCTCGATGTTCTCTGCGTTCAATCGGGACATGCGGCCCTAAGGATAGGCCGCGCATCGCTCAGAACTGTCATCTCAGATCGACATCCGGAGCTGGTCATCGCGGGCCCATCTGGTCCACTCGGACCAGCTCACTTAAGCTCGTCGCAGAGGGACTAAATGAACGATCTCGAGCGCCGCACAAACGAAACGGTCGAGCTGCTCCAACAGCTGATCAAGAACGCCTGCGTCAATGAAGGAACGCCCGAGTCCGGACAGGAAATCCGGAACGCCGAGTTGATCCAGGGCGAGCTGGAGAGCGGCGGGATCGACGCTCAGCTCTACGAGTCATTACCGGGTCGCACGTCGTTGGTCGCCCGCCATGCCGGCACCGATCCCGAAGCCCCGGCGCTCTGCCTGATGGCCCACACCGACGTGGTTCCCGTGTCCGTCGACGGATGGCGCGAGGACCCTTTCGGCGGCGAGGTGATCACTTCCCCCGACGGTGTTAGCGAGGTGTGGGGTCGTGGGGCGGTCGACATGCTCAACGTGACCGCGGCGATGACGGTTGCGTTCCGCGACGTGGTGAGCTCGGGCAAGCGGTATCCCGGCGACGTGGTGCTGCTGATGGTGGCCGACGAAGAGTTCGGTGGGACCCACGGCGCCCAGCACCTGATCAACAACTTCTGGGACGATGTTCGCTGCGACTATGTGCTCACCGAGTACGGGGGAACGCCGACGCCCGACGGCTCGGCGGTGTTGCTCACCGCCGGCGAGAAGACTGGGGCGTTTCGTCGGATCGTGGTTCACGGCACCCCGGGGCATGGCTCGATGCCGTATGGCACCGACAACGCGTTGTACAAGGCCGCAGAGATCGTGCGAAGGATCGGCGAGTACAGCCCTGTCCCTCGCCTCGACCAGATGTTCGCCGATCGGTTGGCGGCATTGGGGCTGCCGGAAGACACGCAGAAGGCGTTGATGGATCCGGCTCGGGTGGCCGACGAACTTGCCGCCCTTCCGGTCGACATGGCCAGAAACCTGCACGCCTGCTGCCACATCACTATGTCGCCCAACATCATGAACGCCGGCGACAAGGTGAACACGGTCGCCAACCGCGCCGAGATCGAGATCGATGTGCGGATCCTGCCCGGCGATACGCAGGACGACATCGATCAGACATTCCGAGACATCATCGGCCCCGACCTGCTGCCGTCGTGTGAGATCGAGCAGATCCTCCCAGAGCGAGAGGATGGGGCCGCGTTCAGTTCCACCGAGACCCCGTTGTGGAATGCGTTGGCGGACTCGATTCAGATGGCCTACCCCAACGCTGCGGTTGTGCCGAGCCTGGTGACCGGCGGAACCGATGCTCGCTTCTTTCGCAAGATGGGGATTCCGGCCTACGGGGCCGGGTTGTTGAGTTCGGATCTTCAGCTGCCCGAGTTCCTGAACCGGTTCCACGGCCACAACGAACGCATCGATGTGAAGTCGCTCGAACTCACCACCCAGCTCTGGCTCGACGTCCTCGACCGCCTCTGGGTCTGACGGCTTGGCTCACCTGACCTCACCTCGTTTGAACGGGCCTGCCGTCACGAGATCCCGTATCAGCTACTCGGGGCCAGGAGCGACACCGTCGGGAAGTAGGTGCGATAGCGGTTGACGTCTCTCGTGAGCAGCTGCAGATCGGCGATCGCGGCGTGGGCTCCGATGAAGAAGTCAGGAAGCGCCGTCGTCTTTTGACCCTTGTTTTGTCTGTAGTTCCGAAACGCCTTACCAGCGAGGAACGCGGCGGCCCACGGAATGGACTCACGCCTATAGTCCTGGTGTGGAAGTGCGTCCTCGAGGGCCTCGACCGTTGAAAACCTAATGGATACTTCCGAGTAGATAACCGGGTTGATGTACAGCGGACCGGTTTCAGCGGCCTCGGCGAGGGTTGTGATCGACCATTCCTGCCAGACCGGATCTTCGGTCATGATATCCAACAACACGTTGCTGTCGACCAGGGTCCCATACACCATCTCAGGATTCCCGGGTGAGGGCCATGATCTCGCTGGTGGTCATAGCGATGTCGCCGCGACCTCGAAGCCGCTCGGCGAGCTGTCGCCCCCTGGTCGGACGACCCTGTGCCTTTCGCACCACGATCGTGTCGTTGTCGCGTTCGAACTCGACCTCGGTGCCCGCCCCGATACCGAGCGCGTCACGGATCTCTTTGGGGATAGTGATTTGGCCTTTCTCGGTTACTTTCATAGTAGGAATCCTACACGTAGTACTCCTACTCATCTACCATGAGGATGCCCGAGAACGCATCGCGGCAGGTCACAACGTACTGACAGGGGTACCGTGACCGGTCATCGGTCGTCTCGGACCTGTTCGGCCTCGTGATCTCCCGGCTTGGGCTGCTGTGGGTGTCCGGCGACAAGCGTGACGCCGAGATCCTGGCCCTTCGCCAACCAGATCCTCGAGGCCTTCTCGGCACCCTCAGGACCACAACTGGTGCCTGTCCATTGCGCGTTGGCCCTGTTCTGCCAGCTCATTCTCGTCATGCTGGCTTGGCTCGGGAACTCTGTCACAGGTGCCGTGCATGATGAATACATGGAGTTCACCACCAACCACGCCGCCGCAATCTCGGCGCAGCTCCACACCGTCGCCACGCTCGATCCCAACGCTCAAGTTCTTGCTCTCACCTCGGTGATCAGCGAACTCACGGCCCGGCGAGACACTCTTGTCGCAAGGGGAACGGTCGAAGGAACCGACCGTCCCCTCAGCGCCGCCTGGCTCATCCGGAACTCCAAACTCGGCGGGCATACGGCCAACCGGATCATGAACCACTCACGTGTGTATTCCTTGTTCCCTAGCGTTGCCGAGGCTGTCACCACCGGCTCGATCACGGCCGATCATGTCGGCGTCCTCGCCCGGCTCCTGCCGCGCTCGGCCACCGCTCACCGAACTGCAGTCGTCTCCGAATCGATCGGCGAACTGCTCGAGCTCGCGAAGCAGACTTCGGTGAAAGAGTTCGGTTCCAAATGTGGCGAATACGTGCAGATCTGCAACGAGACCGATCCCGATGTCTCCGGCCCTGACCCCACCAAATTCGGGGTCACAGCAGCCGACAACGGCGATGGGACTACCACGATCTCGCTCACGCTCGACACCTTGCGAGCCCGAGTCTTCCTCAGCGCCATCGAAGCTGTTGTCGACGCGCTCTCCAAAGCAGATAAGGCCGCAGCCAAACAGAGTGAGCCAGATCCCCAGGGAGACCCATTCGGGGCCGACGCCGAGGCTTCCGCCCCCGAGCTTTCCGACGAGGAACTGATCGACAACTGGTCCTTCGGTGATCCCATGCCGGCCTTCGGTTCCCGCACCCGAGGTCAGCGGATCGGCAACGCTCTGGCGCTCATGGGAAGGGCGGCAGTCACTGTGCCCGAGGGTGCAGATCTGGTGCCCGAGACAATCGTGAACATCACCATGGATTGGGACACCTTCAACTCTGGCGTCGCCGCACTATCCGATTCCGACAACCACAACCCCAAGGATCTCGACAAAGTCCTGGCCAACCCTCACTATCGGTCGCGGACCATAGAGGGGGTGCCCATACCCCGGACACAGGTGTTGATGGCAGCAATCATGTCTCGAGTCAGGCGGGTCGTGTTCGGATCCACCTCCCGAAAGGTCGATGTCGGAAGAACACAACGACTGTTCACCGACGCTGCTCGCATCGGACTCCTCATCAAATACGGCGGCTGTTCCCAGTGCGGTCGAAGTTCGGGAAAGATCGAAATCGACCACATCACCGACTGGGCCCTCGGCGGAGCCACCGACAGCGCCAACGGCAGCCCCAAATGCTGGGACTGCCAAGACAAAACCGCCCAAACCCATCCCGACGCAATCAAGAAGTATCCCAAGGCTGCCTAAGCCGCAGACCTGAACCGCCCACCGCTCCAGCCCACCGCCTCTCTCTCGTATGCGGTCTGCGAAGTGGACATGGCAGCGATCCGCTGCCTTCGTACCTTGACAACTGAATCCGGGCCTGCCCCGGGGACGCAGTCCCCGTATCGGGAGCTAGCGGTCGACCTCGCCCATGATGGGGTCGACGCTTGAGATGCTCGCAACCGCATCGGCGACGAGTCCATTTGCCATCTTGTGAGGCAAGCACTGGAGATTGACCAGGCTGGGAGCCCGAATGTGCATACGGTACGGCGTCGGAGAGCCATCGCTCACCAGGTAACAGCCCAGCTCTCCACGAGGCGATTCGACCGCCACGTACACCTCGCCCTCGGGAACCTTGAAACCCTCGGTGAAGATCTTGAAGTGATGGATCAATGCTTCCATCGACTCGTCGATCCGGGCTCTCGGTGGCGGGGTGACCTTGGTGTCCTGCACCCGGAAGTCGCCCTTCGGCATCTGATCGACAACCTGGTGCACAATGCGAATCGATTCCCGGATCTCGTTGAGACGGATCGCATAACAGTCGTAGGAATCTCCGTAGGAACCAACCAGCACATCGAAGTCGACCTGGTCGTAGGCCAGGTACGGCTCGTCTTTGCGGAGGTCTCGTGCAATGCCGGTTGACCGCAAGACCGGCCCGGTGATCGACAGCGCCAGCGCTTCCTCGGGGCTGAGCGTTCCAACCCCCTGAAGGCGTTCCCGCCAGATCGGCTGACCGGTCATGAGGATGTCGTACTCCTCGAGACGTGGGGGCAACATGTCCATCAGGTACAGCACGTCGTCCCGCCAGCCGTCGGGCAGGTCGGCGGCCACTCCCCCGGGCCGGATGTAGTTGTGGTTCATCCGCAGGCCGGTGACCTTTTCGAAGAACCGCAGCACCTGCTCACGCTCGCGCCAGCCGTAGATCATCATCGACACCGCACCGAGGTCCATGCCGTTGGTAGCCATGAACAACAGGTGCGAAGCGATTCGGTTGAGCTCGCTCATGAGCATGCGGATCCAGGTGGCTCGCTCTGGTATTTCCACCTCGAGCAGTTGCTCGGTTGCGAGGGCGAAGACCAGCTCGTTGAACAGCGGGGATGCGTAGTCCATCCGCGTGACGTTTGTTCCGCCCTGAAGGAACGTGAGCGACTCGCCCGTTTTTTCCATTCCGGTGTGCAGGTAACCGATGATCGGCTTGGAACGGCGCACCGTTTCGCCATCCATCTCCAGCATCAGACGAAGCACGCCGTGGGTGCTGGGGTGTGAGGGCCCCATGTTGACCAACATGGTCTGATCGTTTTCGTCGTACAGCGGCTCGTCGGCCTGTTCGGCGGCCTGCACTTCACTCATGCGGAGGACGGCATCGAGCCGAGGCAGACGGTCGAGTTGGCCACCCTGGGGATCGGGCGAACGAACCGCGCCAGGCTGTTCCACAGGAGCGTCAGCCTCGACGTCGGTCTCGTCGGCCTGGTCGGGCGCCATGGTCATGATCCTGCCCCTCCGTTCTGCGGCGCCTTGAACTGAACTGGGATGACGCCCTGGGCAAAGTCTTTTCGTAGGGGGTGGCCTTCCCACTCTTCGGGCATGAGAATCCGGCTCAGGTCGGGGTGTCCGTCGAAGACGATCCCGAACATGTCGAAGGTTTCGCGCTCCTGATAGTCCGACCCGGGATAGATCGCGTACAGCGAGTCGACTTTGGGGTCTGACCCCGGCACCTGGGTTCGCATTCGAATTCGCTCCCCGGTGTCGAAACGAACGAAGGACGCCACGACTTCGAATCGTTCGGCGGTCACGCCGTCGGGCAGCTTCCGAGCCGGCTTGTAGGTCAAGAAATCGACCGCGGTGATGTCGACCAGCATGGTCCAGTTGTCGGCGAACAACGCTTCGGCGGTCGCCCGCCACTGTTCCCGGGGCGCATGCAGCACCGTTTGGCCCCGGCTGGACGTGACGGGGTGCCCGTAGCGGCGAGCAGGCGAATCGTCGAGCTCGGTGACCTCGACCAGTTCGGTGTCGGTCATGTCAGCGCCGGCCGATCGTGAGGAGTTCGGGTTGGCCCTGTCCGTCGAGCTGTTCGATGGTGATGCCGCCGGCGCCGGCCTTGCGTCGCTTCAGCAGTTCCCCGTTCTCGATCTGCTCGTGCAGCGTGTTGATGGCATGCAGCAGCGTCTCGGGCCCCGGAGGGCAGCCGGGAGCGTACACATCAACGGGGACGATCTGATCGACACCTTGCACGATGGCGTAGTTGTTGAACATGCCGCCGCTCGATGCACACACGCCCATCGAGATGACCCACTTCGGCTCGGCCATCTGGTCATAGATCTGGCGCAGCACCGGGGCCATCTTCTGTGAGACCCTTCCGGCGACGATCATCACGTCGGCCTGACGAGGCGAGGCCCGGAAGGTCTCCATGCCGAAGCGGGCCAGGTCGTAGTGGGAACCGCCGGTGGCCATCATCTCGATGGCACAGCAGGCGAGCCCGAAGGTCGCGGGCCACAGGCTGCGGGCGCGGCTCCAGTTGACGAGGTCCTCGATGCGGGCGGTCAGGAAGTTGTGTTCGAGACCACCCATACCCCGATCGGCGATGTCGCCCGTGTCTCCCAGCAGTGGCAAGTTGGGCATTTACGCAGCACTCCGATCATCGGCAGCGGCTGGTCGTGTGGCGACCTCGCGGCCGT